>JAEUQP010000736.1 GCA_016789645.1 Acidobacteriota bacterium
CTGTATTCTTTGAAGGTGTTGTAATCGCCCGTGCGGGTAGCTTTTTGCAGCGTGTGGATGGTTTGCGGATTGAACAAATGCGCTTCGCCACCGGCACGCCATTGGTATTGGCCGCCTGCTTCCAGCGCGTGACCGTTGACCTGCCGGTCGGGATACGCGTGGTTATGACGCATCAAGACTTCCCGGGCGATGACATCCAGCCCGATACCGCCGATGCGTGACGCTGTGCCGGTGAAATACCGGTCAATCACTTCCGGCTTGATGCCGACAGATTCGAAGATTTGCGCGCCGCTGTAACTTTGCACCGTCGAAATGCCCATCTTCGAAATGACTTTGACGATGCCTTTGTTGACGGCTTTGATGTATTTGGCGACGGCTTGTTCGTGAGTCACGTCTTTCAGCAGCCCCAGGTTAATCATGTCGTGCAGCGATTCAAACGCCAGATACGGATTGATGCCGCGGGCGCCGTAACTCAACAGCAACGCGAAATGATGCACTTCGCGAGGTTCGCCGCTTTCCAAAATCAGTCCAACCTGGGTGCGCGTGCCTTCACGCATCAAATGATGATGAACGCCCGAAACGGCCAACAGCGCAGGAATCGGCGCGTAATCCCGATTCAGTCCTCGGTCGGACAGAATAATGATGTCGTACCCTTCGGCGTGCGCGCGACTGACGCGAGTGAACAATTCATCCAGCGCGTGTTCCAACCCGGCTGCGCCTTCGCTGGCTTTGAACAAAATGGGCAGCGTAATGGATTTGAACCCCATCTTGTCCTTGTCGGCCAACTGGCGCAGCTTTTCCAGATTCTCGTTGGTGAAAATCGGCGTGGAAAGTTTGATCAGATGCGCGACTTCAGGCGTAGGTTCCAGCATGTTCGCTTCCGGCCCGATGGTCGTTTCGGTGGACATAATCAACTCTTCGCGAATGGCGTCCACAGGTGGGTTGGTGACTTGCGCGAACAATTGTTTGAAATAGTTGTAAAGCAGTTGGGGTTTGTTGGACAGCACCGCCAGCGGCGTGTCCGTTCCCATCGAACCGGTGGCTTCGACGCCGTCTTTGGCCATGGGAGCCATCAACAATCGCAAATCTTCGTGCGTGTAGCCGAACGCCTGCTGGCGAACCAGCATTGTTTTGTGATCGGTTTCGTACACGTGTTTCGGCGACGGCAAGGCTTCGATGGCGACCATGTTTTCCTTCAGCCATTGGCCATAAGGATGTTGCCGCGCCAATTCCATTTTCAATTCTTCGTCGTCAATGATCCGGCCTTGCTCCAGATCGGCCAGCAGCATGCGACCGGGTTGCAACCGGCCTTTGTACGCGACGTTTTCCGGCGCAATATCGAGCACGCCGACTTCCGAAGACATGACCAGGCGGTCGTCTTTGGTGACGTAATACCGCGCCGGTCTGAGTCCGTTGCGATCCAGCACGGCTCCGATGCGAGAGCCGTCGGTGAACGCCACCGCCGCCGGGCCGTCCCACGGTTCCATCATGCAGGAATGGTATTCGTAAAACGCGCGCTTCTCATCGTTCATATTCGGATCGCCCGACCAGGGTTCGGGAATCATCATCATCATCGCGTGCGCAATCGAACGACCGGTCAGCACCAGCATTTCCAGCACGTTGTCGAACATTCCCGAATCGGAATTGTTCACGTCAATAATCGGCAACAGCTTCTGCAAATCTTCCTGCCCGAACAGCGACGATTTCATGCGCCCTTCGCGGGCATGCATCCAGTTCATATTGCCGCGCAACGTGTTGATTTCGCCGTTGTGGCATAGATACCGATACGGATGTGCTCGTGCCCAGCTCGGAAACGTGTTGGTCGAAAACCGCGAGTGAACCATGCCCAGCGCCGACGTGAAATCCTCGTCCTGCAGATCCAGATAAAACGGACGCAATTGCGTCGAACTGAGCATGCCTTTGTACACCAGCGTTTTGAACGACAAGCTGGCAATGTAAAAACAGCGGGATTGTGGGATGCCGGAATTGCGGATGTTGCGAATGCTTTGTTTGCGAATGATGCAAAGCTTGCGCTCGAAAGCCAGCGCATCCGCCCCATCCGGCCAATCGGCGGCGCGTTTGATGAATACCTGGCGAAAACACGGTTCGGCGGCTTTCGCTGTTGGCCCGATCATCGAATCGTCCACAGGCACATCGCGCCAGCCCAAAACTTCCTGTCCTTCCCGTCGGACTTCGGCTTCAAACATTTCTTCGCAAGCGCGCCGGCTGTCCGGATTGGTGGGAAGAAAAAGGTTGCCGACGGCGTAGTGACCAGGTTCAGGCAAAACGATCCCCAGCTTCGCGCATTCCTTGCTGAAAAATTCGTGTGGGATTTGCACCAGAATGCCAGCGCCATCGCCGGTATTGACTTCACTGCCGACCGCGCCGCGGTGTTTCAGTTTCACTAGAATTTGAAGCGCCTGTTCGACGATTTCATGTGATTTACGCCCTTTCAGATCCACGACAAATCCCATTCCGCAGGCGTCACGTTCGTAGTTCGGATCATACAGACCTTGTTTTGCTGGTGGCTCGCTGTGGGTCATACAATTTTGTCCTCACGCAGAAATTCTCCGACATTTTAGTCGGGAATCGTTATGCTCGATTAGATAGACGAATACCTGCCGTTGACTACATGTTCGGCGATTAGTCATACAGCCAGAAATTCAAAAGCCTCAGCGAGTGATTTTGATCTCGCTGAGGCTTTTCAATCGTTTTAGTCTTTGGATTTGACCTTAACTTTGATCACCAGCGAGTGTGCTACGTTTGGCGTTCGGAATGGCTTTTACAGTTGCCGCTGACGCCGATTTAGCAGTCAGTGACAACGATACAAGTACCAACTTGTTAGCTTCCTTTGGAGTCGCCATAACACTCAAGCCCCGACACTGGTGATTCGGATTTCTGATACAAATTTTCTTTGGTAGTGATTGTGGATCGTGAGTTGACACGAACACCGCCCATAAAATACGCAAATCGTATTGGTCAGTCCAATGAATGTTTTTGATTGGTTAGATAAATCCTGCTTCTCATAAATGGAGAAAGGCCAAGGCGCTTGCCGCGTTTCACGCCGGTCATAATTCCTGGCCGCCGTTTGTGCTGGTCGGCAACACCAGATCATCAGCAGCCAGGAGACCTGAAGTCCATCGCTTTGCCGTGACAACCTCCTGCGCCCAATCGCTGCTCGGCAACAGGTTATTTCACGTTGATCGTCACGGTATTTGCTGTTTTCCCATCCACGGTCAACACCACGTTGACTTCACCACGCCCGGCAGCAGTGCGCGGAATCCGAATGTTGCATTGATCCAATCCGACAAAATCTTCTGATGCCCCGGCAAACAGGACTTCGGAAACGATGCCTCCGATGGTTACTCGCGTCGCAGCCAGACTGCTGCGAAATCGCCAGCCGGTTCCATACCCGATCAAAAACACCTGATCAGTTTCCGGGCCAAGATCAATCGGCACGTGAACGACCCGGTTTTGCGTCAGGTCAAACCGTGAGATCGGTTCATAACTTGTCGAGCCATTGGCTTTGACGCGAAACACCACGGCGGAGGCAATTCCCTGCCCGCTGGAATTGGCCGTGAAAAAGCCCGGCGCCACCGAAGCGATATTCAATGTGCCCGTGGAAAAGACTCCGTCCGCATTGACCACGGTGATGGCTGCTGCTCCCGGAACGGTTCCAGCCGGAACCAGATAATTGATTTGGGTTGGCGCGACGAAAAACAGCGATGTGGCACGTTCGATTCCCAAATTATCACGGATTTTGACCGTGGTTCCCGCCAGCGTGGTCGGCAACGGGACTCCGCTCGACGAAAGCACATGCGTGGCCAGTTTGTCGCCAAACGCAGCCGTGATGGATTCGGGCGCTACTTCCGTTCCCGCAAAGCTGGCGGCAGAAACGCTGACGACCGGAGGAGTGCTGGCTTTGCGCTTCAACATTCGCACGCGGTTGTTGGCAGTGTCGGTAAAAATCAGGTCGCCGTTGGGCAACGTCAGAATGCCGCACGTAACCTGGATGTCATTGGTCAACGTCCCCGGATTCGGCAAATTCAATCGCGCCTGATTGGAATCGCCGCCGTCGCCGGAAAATCCCGGATTGCCGGTTCCGGCAACAATGCTGGTCGTCCCCAGCGAGTTGTTCGGTGCGTCCAGATCGAGAATTTGGTGAGCTTGTGCGTTGGTGATGAAAACTCTTCCAGCCGCGTCCACCGTCAAATCGCGTGGTCGGCGAATGTTGCGCGTGCTGTCGGCAATGATGCTGAAGGTCGTACTGGTCGGAGTATCTTGTCGCAAAATACGGCTGTTGCGCGTATCGGCAATGTGCAATCGCCCTGCGCCGTCTAACGCAATCCCCGTCGGTCCAAACAACGCTGCCTGAGTGCCATCGCCGAACATCGTGCTGACAAGTCCCGACTGAGCGTCAATCTTGCGAATGCGATTGTTCCCCTGATCGGCGATCAAAATGTTTCCGGCGCGGTCAACCGCCACGTCCGTCGGGAAAAAGGCCACTCGGTTGGCGGGCAATCCGTCACCCAACCCCTGGGGATTCGCCGGTGGCCGCACTCCACCGATGTCTTTGATCTGCCCCGGAGACACGACAATCCGGTTGTCGCTGTTGGGAAAGAAAACTACGTCGGCGTTCGAGGTATTCAAAAACCGAATCACTCCGCTACGACGTCCGGTCACGGAAGTCGGCGGCACTTTGATCAACGCTCCAGCCTGGGAATCGGCAATGAATAATCCATTCGGCGTCGCAAACAATCCTTGCGGAGTCAGAAACAAGGCCGTCGTGATTCGTTCGTCCAATTGAAATTCCCCGGCATCGCGGTTGAGCGTGACGATCTGGCCGGGTTGAACCGTCATGGCGTGCGGAGTGGTGACAAACAGCGTGATGGGCGCACTGCCGCGATTGACGAAGCGAATCCGGTTGTTTCCTGAATCAGCAATAAACAGATTGCCGAGCGAATCAACCGCGACGCCGGTCGGCACAAACATGTCCGAATATGTCGCTTGCGTGCCGTCGTATGGCGAAGGCTGTCCACTGCCGACAATGGTATTGATGGCGTTGTTGGCAATGCTCGTTCCCAGAATGTTTTGCACCCCGCCGCTCAAATTGATGAAACGGACTCGTTTGTAGCGAAAATCCGGCAGATACACGCCTCGCCCATCCACAGCGATCACCAGAGTGATGTTGGCCGTGCTGTCCGGCATGTTCAAAAACGCCTGCGTGGCCGCGCCGCCGTCTCCGCAGGTAGGAGTGATGTTGGGATCGCACAACACCATATTGGAATTGCCGGCCACAGTGGTTTTCACTCCCGCCGGAGTCACGCGAATGATTTGCTGGGAATTGCCAAGCGCGACAAACGCATCGCCGTTGGTGGCGACGGTAATACCGGTCGGATATTCCAATCCGCCCACCAACGTACTGATGATGCCTTGAGAAGTAACCCGGCGAATGCTGCCTTGAATCGTGCGGGCGTCGCCGCCATCGGCAATCAACAAATTGCCTGAAGTATCAAACGCAATTCCAGTCGGCGCGGTCAGTCTGGCCTGGGGCGCAGGACCTCCGTCACCATTGCCTGTCGCGGGATTGCCGCCTCCGGCAACGACAACCTGCCCACCGGAACTATTCAGTTTCAACACCAGTCGTCCTGCCACAAAATGAATTTCCCGCGTTGTCGGGTGAATTGCCATGGAACGAAACGTTGCCAGATCGAGCGAGGCAATGGTGCTGATTGTGGACGGAACAATTGTCTTGCCCAGTACGGTCAGATTCTGCACGCCGACATTGATGACTCGAATGGCGAAAAACGATGGAACGGACAAATACACGGCGTCTCCCGAAGGATCCACCGCCAGACCTGTCACCTGAGCCAGGTCCGTATCGCGCGGAGCCACGCCGTCATCGCTCTGCACGCCGCCGCCTGCAATGAGATTGACCTGCCCGGGTTGAATCGTGGTTCCAGCCAGCGTTACCGGCACGGACAAAATATTGACGAATCGCAGCAAACTGGTTCCGTCTACTTCGTCAATCATGTAAAAACCGCGTCCGCGCGGATCGAGCGCAACGGCAGTCGGTAAAACCATCGGCGCTTGGCGGGCTGGCACATCCGAACCGAACCCACCGCCAGCGATGGTCGAAATCGTCGTTTCTGTCACCGCCACCGAAGTCGCCGAAACATTTCGTCGCGCAATCACCGCGGTAACGGCCAAAATCAGCACGACAATTGGAATCAGAATACGAAGTCGGAAAGTCGAAGTTATGGTCGAAGTTATGAAGATTACGGGTGAGGGAGTCTTGTCATTCATCGTCGGTTCTCTCCTGCGGCAATGCCGTAGCAAACTTGGGGCAGCCAAGTGGCCAAACAGATGAGCTCTTTATCTATTACGGTGTCGGGGGTTGATAATCGGTCGGATTTCGTGATGCAACTCACCAAACTTTGATGAAGTTTTGGACTAGCAGGGCTTTGTCGAATCAGGGCGGCATTAGACCATCAAGCCGCGCGGCAAGTCAAAGAAAAACTCCTGACGCTCTTTTGAGCAGCATCACGGAACTGCGCCCCTCCCCGACGGCCCAGTCAATTTCTGTTCAATGGCAGCTTCCTTGAAATATCAGCCCACGGATTTTCTTAATTCTTCGGGCAACAAATTTTGTTTGCCTTATCATCAGAAACGACCTTAAGATCGCGCCGTTTTCGATCCCCGATAAGTTAATTTTTGACGTTTTCAATTTTTTCCGGCGTCTGCCGCTCAGCATTTTTCACAAGAAGCCGATTCATCAAGCCACCCCTGATCGAACTCTGCTTCGGCCATAGCCCTGCTCTTCAACAACGTTGACCAACAATCCGTCAACAGAAAGGTTACGTTATGAAATCCAATCGCCCAACCGTCTACCTGACCTTGTGTCTGCTGTGGATCCTTCCTTCATTTGCCTTTGCCCAAACCAAAGAATGGAAACCGATTGACCCGGCGCATCTGGCGCTCAAAGCTCCTCTGGTGGAAAAAGACGCCGACGCAGAGGCCTTGTTTTGGGAAGTTTATGTAGATGACGCTTCCAACTCGGGCACAGACTTCATCCATTACCTGCGCGTCAAGGTGTTTACCGAACGCGGCAAGGAAACTCAGAGCAAGATAGATATTTCCTATTTCAACGGCACTTCGATCAAAGACATCGCCGCGCGCACCATCAAACCGGACGGCACGATCATTGAACTGAAAAAAGACGCCATCTTTGATCGCGAAGTCGTCAAATTCGGCAGGTTCAAACTGAAATCGAAATCTTTTGCCTTGCCGGCCATCGAACCGGGATCAATCATCGAATATCGCTGGCGGGAGGTTTATGAATACGAAACCAACTACGTCAAGATGGATTTCCAACGCGACATTCCCGTCCAACTGGTTCGGTATTATCTGAAACCCGATCCGCTGGCGATGTATCCGATGAAAACCATTACCTTCCAGGGACAAATTCCGGGGTTCGTCAAAGATAAAAATGGGTATTACCTGACGGAAATCAAAAACATGCCTGCGTTTCGGGAAGAGCCGAACATGCCGCCCGAAGATCAAGTCAAAATGTGGATGTTGGTGTATTACTCGCCCGATGTCAGAAAAGCTCCAGCGGAATACTGGAAAGACGAAGGCAAACGGTTGTTCGAATTGCGCAAGGCTGACATGAAAATCAACGATGACATTCGACGCGCAACCACCGAAGCCATCGGCGATGCGGCAACGCCGGAACAGAAACTGGAACGCATCTTCGATTACTGCCGCACGAAAATCAAAAATATCAATGACGATGCGTCGGGGCTGACCGCTGAACAACTGCAAAAATTGAAGGACAACAATTCGCCCGCCGATACCTTGAAACGCGGTTACGGAACCGGCACCGACATCAACTTCCTGTTCGCCGCCATGGCCGGAGCCGCCGGAATGGAAGCGCGTTTCGCCCGCATCGGCGACCGCAGCCGCAAATTTTTCGATCCGAATTTCACCAACCTGTATTTCATGGGCGGATACAACATTGCAGTCCGATTCGGAGATCAATGGAAATTTTTCGACCCATCCAGCACCTATGTCCCGTTCGGCATGTTGCGCTGGCAGGAAGAAGGCATTCCTGCGCTGATTACGGATTCAAAGGAACCCGGCTTGGTGAAGACCCCGATTTCCTCTGCCGAAAAATCCATGAAGAAACGTCAGGCCAGATTGAAGCTCACGGAGGACGGTTCGCTGGAAGGCGTCGTGCGCGTGGAGTACACCGGTCATTTCGCCGTCGAAATGAAGGAAGACAACGACGACGATACTCCGGAACAACGCGAGACCAAATTACGCAATGCCATCAAAGGCCGGTTGGGCGGCGAACTGTCCGACATCAAAATCGAAAGCGCCAACGACCCACTCAAACCCTTTGTGTATTCGTACAAGGTTCGCGTGCCGGGATATGCGGAACGAACGGGCAAACGAATTTTCCTGCAACCGGCGTTTTTCCAGAGAAATGTCGCCGCCATGTTCCCGACACAGAACCGGCAGAACGATGTTTATTTCCATTTCCCCTGGATGGAACTTGACGACATCGAAATCCAATTGCCCGATGGATACGCGCTGGACAACGCGGAAGCTCCCGGTTCGATCAATTTCGGCGAGTCTGGCCATTACGATGCGTCAATGGCCATCACCAAGGATATGAAAACTCTGGTTTACAAACGCAATTTCAAATTCCAGACGTTGATGATCGCCAAGGACTTATATCCTGCCCTGAAACAAATCTTCGACGCCGTTCATAAAGCTGACAATCACGCCATTACGCTCAAACAAGGGGCAGCGGCAACCACCAAACAGTAATTTGTCAGGTAGTACCCAGTCAGGCCGGTCAATCCGTCAACGTTGCCCGGCCTCAACTCCAAACGGAGGAACCATGTTGAAATCACTCATTGTTCACATCAGCCAGACGATGTTGTTGATGCTGGCGTTAAACGCCATCGCGTTAGCCGACGAACCGCCAGCCTGGTTGAAGCAGACCGTTTCGACCAGCTTGCCAACCTACGGAAAAGACGTTCACGCGGTGGTGTTGCACGACGAATCTCGCAAAACCATCGAAGACGACGGCAAAATCAAAACCACTTCATGGTGGGCGGTGAAGATTCTTTCGCGTGAAGGACGCGGGTACGCGCGCGCCAGCGAAAGCTACAACACAGGTTCCAGCAAAGTGAAAGATATGCGTGCCTGGTTGATTCGCCCCAACGGCCAAACCGTCAGTTACGGAAAAAAAGAAACCATGGACATGGCGCTGGCCGACAATGATGTTTACAACGATTCACGCTTGCGTGTGATTTCCGCCACGGACGATGTGGAACCCGGCTGTGTGTTCGGTTACGAAATCATTACCGAAGAACGTGAAGTGTTTTCTCAATTCTTATGGTTTTTCCAGCAAGGCAGCCCTGTGCTGATGTCACGACTGACCGTCAGCTTGCCGCCAAACTGGCGCGCCGACGCGCTGACCTTCAACCACGCCAAAATCGAACCGCAGATCAGCGGAAACAGCTACACTTGGGAATTGCGAAACCTGCAACCGATCGAACCGGAACCGGCCAGCCCGCGCATGTCCAAACTGGTGGCGCACATCGCCGTCAACGTCTTCCCGCCGGAATCGAAAACGACCATGCTGCGCGGCTTTGCCAGTTGGAAAGACGTTTCGCGATATGCCAGCGAACTCAATGACCCGCAATCCGGGTTCAATGATGCGATGGCCGCCAAAGCCCGTGAACTAACCGCGAGCGCCAAAACCGAATTCGAAAAGATTCAGGCGATTGGTCGCCACGCGCAGAACGTCAATTACATTTCCATCCAGATTGATGTCGGACGCGGCGGAGGGTATCGCCCGCATTCGGCGGTGGACGTGTTCGCCAAAAATTACGGCGATTGCAAAGACAAAGCCAACTTGATGCGCGCGATGCTGAAATCGCTGGGCATCGAATCCTATCCAGTGATTATTTATTCCGGCGATCCGCATCGCGTGCAGCCCGAATGGCCTTCGCCGCAACAATTCAATCATGCCATCATTGCCGTCAAAGTCAGCGACGCGACCGACGCGGCGACAGTCATCAAACATCCGACGCTGGGGCGCTTGCTGATTTTCGATCCGACCGATGACGACACGCCGGTTGGCGATTTGCCCGATCATGAACAAGGCAGTTTCGCGTTGGTAGCCGCAGGCGAAGCAGGCGATCTGGTGAAAATGCCCGTCACTCCGCCCGAAGCCAATCGTATGGAACGAACTGTTGAAGCCGTGCTTGGTGCAGACGGTTCGCTGAAGGCGACAATCAACGAACGCTCCTACGGTCAGGCAGCCGTCGAAGAGCGCCGGTTGTTCAAACGCGCGGCTCGTCCGCAGTACCAGAAATACATCGAACGCTGGATCACGCAAACGGCTCCGGCAGCCAACGTACTGAAAGCCGAACCGGCGGACAGTTCGCAAGCCGGACAATTCATGCTGGATGTGGAATTCAGCTCGCCCGGTTACGCCAAAACCATGCGCGACAAATTGCTGGTCTTCAAACCGGCGATTGTCTCGCGGCGTTCGTCGGTGTTTTTGACAGAAACCAAACGAACGCATCCCATCGTGCTGGAAGCCGAAGCTTACAAGGAAACCGTCAAGATCAAATTGCCGGACGGATTCGAGGTAGACGAACTGCCTGACGCCGCCGAATTGAATCAGCCCTTTGGCAATTATGCGGTGACTTATGAAGTCAAAGACGGTTATCTGATTTTCAGACGGTCGCTGGTGCTGAAACCGTCAGTGATCCCGGTTGAGCAATACACCGCCGTCCGCAGTTTCTTCAGCATGATTCTTGGCGCAGAACAAGCTCCGGTTGTGTTGGCGAGGAAGTGAAGTGGTGATTGAGGGATTGAGGGAGCGTAGCGCTGCTGATTTAGACAACTATTTCCCTCTTTCCCTCCGTCCCTCCCTCTCTCTTTCTCCTCATCGCATTTTCCGTCATCCATTTCCCGCTCAGCCGTCGTATCCTCCAGCGCAGTCAATTCCACAATCAGGAGATACACAATGAGCAACGGGCAAAATCCTTCCCAACTGGGCGTGCGTGGAAAACAACGAATTCGCCGAGTGTTGTTGGCGTTTCTGGCGATTGTAGTGATTGGATTGGGGTGGCTGGCGTTCGATTTATATGGCCCGCGCCAGCACAGCTTGAAAGATTTCGATCCGAAAGTCGTCGCGCAATTGGAAACTGACATGTGGCGGTCGTATTACGCCAAAGAGCGCCTAAAGTTATTCCGACAACTGGCGGAGTTGATGCGGTCGCAATACGGAATGCCGTATGCGACATCGAACGCCGTCGCTTACCAGGCCGCACAAGCTGCGTTTGTGTTCAAGGAAGGCAAAAAGCGCGAAGATTACGAAAAGGCGCTGCCGAATCTGGTCAAGTTTTATCAGGCGATTCACGACGGAGCCGATGTGGATTTCGACGTGCAGAAAGCCGCCAAGCTGGAGTTGGAATGGTGGATCATTCATCGCCAACGCAACAAATACTC
>JAEUQP010000800.1 GCA_016789645.1 Acidobacteriota bacterium
CCTTCGGCGGCGACCGTCAGCAGATAAACATTGCCGCTGCCTTTGATGCCGTTCGGGCTTGCGGCTGGCGCTCCCACCGCAATATCCGCCAATCCTTCTCCATTGAAATTGCCTACGGCCAGCGAACGGCCAAGCTCCCAACCGGAAGATTGTCCCGTAACCATATAAGTCGGCGAAGTATCTGCCAGATTGATTGTCTGGCTGAATCCGGGGCCGCCGAAAAAGATCAGAACCGCGCCCGCATCGGTCAGCGAAGTGGTTCCCGCAACGGCGTCGTATCCGGGCGCGCCAACGATTAAATCATCGGCGGCATTGCCTTTCGCATAGACAGTCGCGGCTGCCAGAGTTGTGCCCAGAAACAAACTTCGCTGAGAACCGAGAATTGTCGTTTGGGCCAGTTTCCCCGCCGTTTCAGCAGTGTTGGCGGTCAAATTTCCGGAGATGACATACACCTTTCCGGCGTCGGGGAAATCGCCGACATTTGCCTGTGGCGCTCCCAGGATCAAATCGCTTTTGCCGTCTCCATTGATGTCGCCAATCGCCAGCGAAGTTCCAAGATGATCGTCCGCCGCATCGCCGGAAATTTCCACGTCGGCTTTTTGCTGCGCCAGATCAATTTGCCCGGTCGGATTCGCGCGACCAAAGAAGACATACGCCTTGCCGCTGTTTGGCGCCGAACCGTTGGCATAAGGGGCTCCGACAACAAAGTCCGGAACGCCGTCGCCATTCAGATCGCCCGTTGCCACCTTCACACCCAGAGCATCTCCGGCGTCGTTGGTCTGATTCGATTCAGTTCCGGCTGCGCCAAAGGCCGTAAATGGCGAGCTTTCCTTATTCAGGTCGCGCACCGTGTCAACAACCGTGACTTGTACCGTTTTGGTTTCCGTGATGGGAGTGGGCGAATTGATGGTCGCTCGAAAGGTGATGGTGTAGCTGCCCGCCTGAGCAATTCCGGGCGTCCAGCGGAATTGCGTGTTGTTGACCGCAGGACTGGCCACCGTTGCTCCGGTGGGGATTTCGCTGACGGTGATTGTGACGGGGCCGGTGGCTCCCGGAGTGGCCGACACATCAAACGTCAATTGCTGTAATTCGTGTACGGTTTGAGCGGAAGGCACCGCCAGCGTGGAAACGTCGTTGACCGTAATGCGGACTTCTTTCGTATCGCTGGCGGCTGGAGTGGCGTCGTCTGCCACTCTGAAGCTGACGTTATAAACTCCGGCCTGATTGAAATTCGGAGTCCAGCGAAACTGCATACCTCCGCCATTTGCTGCAGCGGCGAAGGTTGCGATTTCGGGCAAACCGGTCGCCGTAATGCTGATTTTCTGATCCGTGTCAGGATCAACAGCCGTCACAGTAAACTGCAGCAATTGGCCTTCGTTGACGGTTTGCGCTGCGGGAACGGTCAAGACGGGCGGATCGTTGACCGGTCGCACGTTGATCGTCACCGTGGCGGGCAAACTGTCCGCAGAACCGTCGTTCACCAGAAAGGTAAACCGATCCGTGCCGTTGAAATTCAGATTGGGTTTGTAGCTCAGGTTGGGCGCAGCGCCAATCAACGCTCCGCTGGCAGGCGGAGTGACCACCTTGAACGTCAGCGGATTGTTATCCGGATCCGTGCCTCCCAACTTCAGGTCGAGGGTCGTGTCTTCATCCAGATTGACCGATTGGCCTGTCGCGCTCGGAGGTTGGTTGGTGTCAGTCACAACCAGCGTCAACGTTGCGTTTGTCGTAGCGCCAAGATTGTCGCTGGCCGACACGGTAATCGTGTATGTTCCCGCATCGTCAAAACCAGGCGTAAACCGCAAATAATAACTGCTGGCGCTGGGGCTGAAACCGATTTTGGCCAACGAGACGAACTTGGCGCCAGTCACTTCGGTTCTGGCGATGATGTTGAGCGGATCACGATCTTTGATGGTGATGATCAGTTCGGTCGTTTTGCCCTCAGGAATGGTCAACTTTTCAGGCACATCAATATCCGGCGGATTGTTGCGAGTTTCGTCAGGCAAAACCAGATCAGGCATGCGTGTGATGTCTCCGACTTTGGCTGACGCACTGACGTTTGGCGTTTTCAGCACATTTTGAGTCGGCAGCAGAATCGAGCCTTCTACTGTTAATCCCTCATTGTCCGCGGCAGGGATGTAGCGCAGCAGATAGCTGCCATTGCCATCCGTGGAGGCAATCTGCCCTTTGCACCTGACCAGAGCCTTGGTGACGGGTTTGTTCGCTGTGTTCATCACTCGCCCGGTTACTGTGGTTGTATTGCGAAGAATGGACGCGAAGTAATAGCTCGTGACTTTGATGCTATCGGCTTCGGTCTCGATCCGCGTGCCATCGGCGGATACTCTGGCTCCGCCTTTGATCTCGACAAATCCACCCGCTTCTTTGTCAAAGCCGAACAACGTCAACAAGGTGCCTGCCGGGAAGAGGTCCACATTCGGCATCACCAATTTGGCGCCCGGGGCTAAGGTGTAATTGAATGGCGTGATCTGGACGATGGAGGAACTGTAATACCCCAGCGGTAGCTCAACCGGGGTGCGCGCGTTGCGGAGCGGCGTCAACGTCAGCCTGGCTGAAGTTTGTCCAGTCGGGCCAGTGGTTTTGGCTCCGGGCGGAACGACCAATTGATAATTGTCAGTTTGAATGGTGACGGACGGGGATGGTTGTGCTTGCGATTGAATACCGCCGTCGAATTCGTTTTCGCCGAAAGAGGAACCGCCGACAGTTCCGCTGCCGCCGGTTTCCTGTTGCAGCACAATGATGCGCGAAAACTGGTTGTCACGGTTGGCGTACGCAGTGGTCTTTAGTGAGAGTTGCGGATAAGGCGGCACTGTTGGCAAAGACGTTCCGTCAAATTCGATAAAATGCCCACCCGGAGGGACGTCCGGCAGTACAAAAGAGCCAGTCGCGTTTGTCATCGTAGTGATTGGCGATCCCGAAACTTTGACGGCTACGTTGCTCAACGGCAAGCCATTCGTGTTTTCGACAAAACCGCTGATTGACGTTCGCACCTGCAAGACACTGATACTCTGGCCTTCACCTTGCGGAGTGCGAACGCTGACCGTGCCGGATTCGACGTTGAAAGGAACACGCACTTTCAGCTGCGTTGCCGTGGCTTCCATTACATTGGGCACGTCGAGACCATTGATACGGACAATGTTTTCTTCTTTAACCGGCGAAAATCCCTGCCCCATAATCGTCAATTCCTGGCCTGCCAGGGCAGTCGTTTCGCCAAAGCCACTAATTGACGGAGGTTGAACGCCACCACTTCCGGCAACTTCGATCTTGACCACATTCGAAGCCGAAAAGCCGGTTGCAATCACCGAAACATCAACTGATCCTCGTCCGATCAGACTGCGTGGGACAACGGCGTTGACCTGATCCAGGCCGACAAATTCAGGCTGACGCCCGGCAAACAACGACGGAACTTCGACGCCGCCGATCAAAACGCGAATACTTTCGTTGGCGTTGCCATCGCCATTGGTGTCGTTGGCGTAACGAACTCCAGACAAAAACAGCACCAGAACGACAAGTTCTCCGTCCGGACCCATGTTAATCGGTTTGGCAATGAACTTTTGGGCCGGCTGGCTATATTGGAAAACGGCTTCGGTGCTTTGCGAACCATCCAGTCGAACGCGAACAATCGTTGCTGCGGCAACATCTTTTCCGCTGGCGTTGGCCGCGAAAATTGCGGGAGCGACTCGCGCCACCATGGCGGTTCCGTTGTAAGTCGTTGCGCCCGCTTTGACCACAACGTTGGCTGTACCGGATTCTGTCGCCGAAGGCATTACGTAATTGATCTGATTGGGAGAAACGAAAAACAACCCGGCTTTTCGGCCATTGACTTCGACGGTTGTTCCGGCGAGTTCGGTCGGCAACTGCACTCCGGGAGTGTTCGGATCTGCGTCCGAAGCGACGACGGTCGAATTGGCAAGACCGATTCCGAAGGCTGCGACAATCGAATCCGGTGCCACCGAAAGAACACTGCCATAAGCCGCGGCAGAAACTGTTGACACAGGAGTGGCGCTGACATCGAAGGCTGCTCCGACAGGGGTGACTGTGTGGGAAAAACTGGCTGGCGGCATTCCCGCAATTAAGGAAGCAACATCAGGCTTGACTGGTTCTTTGGATGATCTGGCAGCCAATGCTCCCGCGCCAAGCGCGAACACAACGATCAGGCTCAGTGCGATCCACAGATGGCGGCGAGAGGAACCTGAGGGAATACGAATCAGTTCGGCGATGGAAAGAACCTTACGGCTCGAAATCATAGCGACCTCCAAAATGACGACAAACGACCAATCGAAATAATCAACTCGAACGAGTATGAGGTAACAGGGTGCGAATCGGGGACAAACAACATTCGGCTTACGACTTTGGGTGAGAACGCAGCCAGCGCAAGGGGTGATTTCAGTCGCTTCTGTGATGAATAAGGATGACGACTGATTGGCGCACGGCAAGGAGTATAACTTTCCTTGAACGTGATGCAAGCACGAAGATTTTTGATCCTTGCCGGGACATTCACCAGTGATAAGTCCGCGATTCACATTGAATTGTCGGCGTCCTTGATCCGGCTTTCAGGAATAACCGCCGCTGTCGTTCTCGATCCGAGATTCGCGGCTTTCCAGATGAAACTAAACGGCTTCCCGTTGTCCGGTAAATTGCCTGCAACTCTTTTGATTGCCCAGTTTAATAAAAAACGCGGGAGACGATTTTTATTAATCATCTCCCGCTCAGAGTGCGCTGCTTCAGGCTATGCGTTGAAGTAAATCGTTGGTCGTCGCCATCAGGCTTTGATCAATCCCTTGAATTTTGCCGCATTGATCGAAAAGCCCGGAAAGATTGTGTTCACATTTCCCGCACCAAGATGGGTTTGAGCAATTTCGGCAAACACTTCACGAAAATCAGTGGTGATGGCCAAATCACGCTGGTCGTTCAATTCGTGCGGTTTCAATCCTGGCCATTTGCCATACACCTTGCCGCCTTTGACGGAATTGCCAAGCAAAAACATGGCGCTGCCGTGTCCGTGATCGGTTCCGCGATTGCCATTTTCCCGAGCTGTGCGGCCAAATTCGGTCATGGTGAGAATGACGACTTCGTCGGCGCGGTCTTTCAAATCCGCGTACAGGGCTGCAATACCGTTTGAGAACTCCAGCAGCCGATTCGCCAATTGACCTTGTCCGGCTCCCTGGTTGGCGTGCGTGTCCCATCCGCCGATGTCCGTAAAAGCGACTTCCAAACCGATATTCGATTTGATGAGTTGGGCGATTTGTTTCATTCGGTCGCCAAACTGGCCGCGCGGATAAACGACTCCGGCAGCAGGTTGATACTGATTCGGGTTGACCTGTTTCAACAGTTTGACGGCTTCAAAAGTTTCCTTGCCTGTTCCGCGCAAGGCATCATTGACGGTTTGCGCATACATCGCTTCGAAACCGCCTTGCAGCGCCTGCCCGGTTTCACCGCCACCAGCGCGAATGGCGAAATCGTTGATGCTGGTCATCGCGATTGCCGACGCCTTTCCTTGCATGGTGCGCGGCAGGTTCGCGCCCATGGAAACCGCGCGAAACGGCGACGCTTTGGGATTGGTAGTGGCTTGCAAATACCGATTCACCCAACCGTCAGTTGTGCTTTTCACTCCGGGCGTGCCGGATTCCATGTAATCCTGCGCGTCAAAGTGCGACCGCGTGCTGTCCGGCGAACCCACCGCATGAACGATTGCCAGTTGGCCAGCGTCAAAAATCGGCTTGAACGTTGCGAGCGACGGATGAAGTCCGAAGAAGCCATCCAGGTCAATGGCAGTTGTCGCCTCGCCGAGTTTCGGTTTAGGAACCGCAATGCTTGGCCGCAAGCTGTAATAAGTTTCATCGCCAAACGGAATGACAGCGTTCAACCCATCCATCGCGCCGCGTTGAAAGATAGTGACCAGAATTCGTTGGCGACCATTTTTGCCAGTCTGCGCCAGAGTTCGCGTCAAAAACGAAGGCGACAAGGTCGCTGCTCCCACACTGGCCAATGCGATTCCACTGCTTTTCAGAAAAAACCTTCTATTCATCTTTTACTCCTGCTTTGTTCAGAGTTCACGCTTCAGCGTGGTTTGTTGCAAGCACGCTGAAGCGTGAACTCTAAGCCACTTACTGTCGCTGAAACTCCGGTGAACCGAGAATCAAGCCGACGACTTTGGCGGCATCCGTCGCTTTCGATCCGTCACGTTTGGCCAACAATTGTTCGCTCAAACTTTTATCAATCGTCGCGCGAGATTGCGGCGATAATTCGCCTTTGAGCAGCAGCTTTGCGTACCGATCAACAAGTTGCGACGGCTGCAAATTGGCCGCATCCGGAACCAATGATGTCAGATTGCTTCGCGTACCCGGAATCTTGTTTGCTGCCAGCGCCAGCGAGAAATTCATGCGTTCCAGCAAGGCTCCGGTATTCACCCAGTGTTCGGCTGTGTCGGGATATCCGGTCGGCGGTTGCGCCATAAACAGCGCTTCGCCCATTTGCGCGATCCAGCGATGAAATGGCGGGCCGCCCGTGGTATCGGCTCCGATGGCGCGGACGGCACTGACCGTCATTTCAAATGGAGTTTTGATTTTTGCGCGGTAATTTTCTGGCGCGAAAAATTCTGGCGATGTGAACATTGTTCGCAGCACCTGGCGAATGTCTCCGTCGGTTTTCTTGAAGGTTTCGGCCATGCGATTG
>JAEUQP010000813.1 GCA_016789645.1 Acidobacteriota bacterium
GCTGCGCCGCAGGTTCGGATTTCGGGCTGTGAGCCATTGTCCAACTGGTGATCAGCAATGCCGATCCGATCAAAACAATTCCTGCAATGGTTTTGCCCAGAGGCGAGAAATGGATACGCATGGTTTTGCTCCTCTTCTTTTGAATGTTGGGGTGTTGATCCGGCAGAAGAGTTGGCGCAATTTAGCGAGCAGGTGCATCAACCCAATTGCCTGATCGAGTTATTTCTTTCCTTCAATCAAGCATGCGTATTTCGAAACTCAAACCCGCCAAATTTTTTTACTGGAATCGGTCTATCATCGAAATTAATTGCCAATTGACCTGTTTGCCGTAATAAATGTTCCGTTCGTCAGGCGACCAAGCCAGGCTGGAAAAATAGACGCGAGTTTCTCTGCCATCCACCAATTTTCTGGCCGCACCGCCGTTAACCGGGATGATCCACAAGCTGTCACGTTCATTTTGGTCTGCGGTGAAGGCAATGAAGCGCCCGCTCGGGGAAAGGTGGGTATTGAACAGGCGAGCGGCCGGTAAGGACAGAGTTTTGATGGGTTGGCGTTGTTTCAGGGAAAGCAACGCAGCCTGAATCTGCTGGGAGCTTCCATCCCGTGCGATTCGCCCGTTGTTGAATGCAAACCAAACATCCTGGCCGGATTCTGACCAGCCAAGCAACCGTACGGCAAATTCGGATTGGAAGATTAGTTCCGTGTGGCCTGAGGACGGCTCCGCGAGCCAGATTCCCCAGCGCGATTGTCCTGGCTCTGGGGAGTTGGCCGTTTTCGAGGCGAACACCAGACGCTGGCCATCCGGTGACCAGATGGGGCAAATAAATTCTTCGTTTGGAGAGGCAGTGTGAAGCACTGTGTCGGACGATCCGTCAACTGTTGCTACGCGAAGCTGGGTTTCGGTTTTTTCCCGCCGAACATAAGCAATCTCATGGTTATTGCGCGACCAGCTAAAGTCCTGCACCTGAACTCCCTGATGGGGAAAAACTTGATAAGGGCTGTACTCCACTCCGCCAGTGGTAATCTGCCGCTCCTTGTCTCCTGATACGCTGACCGTCCAGAGGTTGGTCAACCCATCGGCGTTTCGAGTAAAGGCAATCTGTTTTCCGTCAGGCGACCAGGCATATCTGAACATGTCGCTGGCAAGTTGCCGGGGTTTGTTTTCTTCAGAGAGTGACTGAGCGACCAGCACCGTTTTGGAAATGGTCGTCAGTTGAGTCGGTTCGCGCAGGATGATGCTTTTGTAAGCGAGTGTGCGACCATCCGGTGACAGGCTTGGCCAGAGGTCGAAATTGAGATCGGACGTGAGTTGTTCCTCTTCCCCGGTTGCCACCTTGACGCGCCATAAATCGGCTTCTGAGCGATTGGCAGAGCACAGGATTCTGACGCCAACGTCCGTTTTGACAACATCGGCCACGCTGTAATCGCTTTCGCCGAATGTCAATTGCTGCGGTTGTTTGTCTTGCAAACCCACCGCAAAAATTTGCCGCACGCCATCGCGTCGCGCTGAATACACAATCCGTTGGCCGTCCGGGTGCCAGACTGGACTGTTCTTGTTCAAGGAATCTGCGGTGATGCGAATTGGAGCGCTGCCTTCAGTGTTCCTGATCCAGAGATCGTCTTGGCTATTTCGACGCTTGATAAAAACGAATTTCTTTCCATCCGGCGCAAGTCTGAAATCGAGATTCCGCACATTCGGGTCAGTTGGTTCGGGGAGTGTAATTTCGCGCGTGTTTCCGGTGGCGACATCCACCGCAAACAGTTGCGAGTTGGATTCAAAGTAAATTGTCGCACCATCGGCAGACCAGTCTCGCAATCTGGCGCCGGGGTGATGCAGTTGGGCGACCAGGGTTTGCGTCCCTCCCAACGCTCGCATGCGCCAGATGGATTGCTGCTTGTCGCGTTCGGAAATGAAAGCCAGGTCGCGGCCATCGGGTGACCAGATCGGGTTGAAATTGTTCCATTCGTCATCGGTGACCGGCAACGAATTTTTTTCGCCGGTTTGGTTGAGGTGAATTTGCCGTCGTCCGTTTCGCACCACCGAAAAGGCGATGAACTCTCCGTTGGGTGAAAATCGGCAATCAGAGACTCCTTCGCTTGGCGACAAACGCCAGTTGACCAGCGTTTTCACTGGCCAGATGGTGGTGGCGGCTGGAGTTTCGTTTTTGCGTGTGGTCAGCCACCATCCGCCCGCGCCAAACACGGTCAGCAATGCCAGCGACGCCAGCCAGACTTTCGGATGTTTCCAGACGGGTCGCGGCGGATTGGTTGTCGGCAAAATGGCGGTTTGCTGGCTTTGGCTCTGGTGGCGACGTTCCAGCCGCGCGCTGACCTGCAAATCGGTTTTGCAATCCTGAAGATCGGCCAACAAATCTTCGGCGGTTCGGTAACGCTGCTCCGGTTTTTTTTCGAGCAATTTGCCGACGATGGTTTGCAATTCCGGCGGCGTGTTCGGCGCAACTTCAGACAGCGGCGTCGGCGTGGTCATCAAAATCGAGGCAATCAGATCGCTGAGCGTTTCGCCTGCAAACGGCGGGTTGCCGGCCAACAATTCGTACAAGACCACGCCCAGACTGAACAGGTCGGTGCGCGAATCCAGACTCAATCCGCGAGCCTGTTCCGGCGACATATACCGAGGCGTTCCCAGAATCATGCCCGGAGTGGTATTGGCCGCGCGCAAAGTGTCCATTCGGGAAAGCGAATCGGAGTTCATTCCCACTGGCGCCGTCAATTTGGCCAAGCCGAAATCCAGCACCTTGACGTATCCGTCGTGCCGCACCATGACATTTTCCGGTTTGATGTCGCGGTGAATGATGCCCGCGCCGTGCGCCGCCGCCAGCGCTTCGGCAATTTGTTCGGCGACATCCAGCGCCTGGGAAACAGGCATCGGCCCATTGGCCAACGCCTGGCGCAAGGTTCGACCTTTGACAAATTCCGTCACCAGAAAATGCAGCCCATCCACTTCGCCGATTTCATGCACGGTGACGATGTTCGGATGATTCAGCGCCGAAGCCGCGCGCGCCTCCTGTTCGAACCGGCGCAATCGGTCGGCGTTGCCGGTGAATTCGGCGGGCAATAATTTGATGGCGACTTGTCGTCCCAGATTTTTGTCTTCGGCCAACCAGACCTGTCCCATGCCGCCTTCGCCAATTTGAGAAACGATCTGGTAATGGCTGATCCGTTGGCCGATCTGCATGGTTTGGGCGTCGGCGAGCAAGTGTCCGGCTTCCTGGTGAATGGCGGGATGGGCGATGAAACTTCCGGCTTCGGCGTCGGCTGCCAGCAGGGTTTCAATTTCCCGGAGCATGGATTGATCGCCTGCGCAGGCTTTGGCCAAAAACGCTGCGCGTTCGTCGGCTGGCAGCGCACGCGCTTCGTGGTAAAGAGGTTCAATCTGTGCCCAGCTTTCGGGAGTCATGTGGGTTGCCGATCTTTGTTCAGTTGCCGGTACAGCCAGGAGCGCGCCAGATTCCAATCCCGCTGTACGGTGCGCAGTGAAATGTCCAACAATTCGGAAATCTCTTCTTCGCTGAGGCCGCCAAAAAATTTCAGTTCCACAATGCGACTTTTGCGCTCATCGAATCTGGCCAATTCCGAAAGCGCGTCATCCAGTTCGATGATGCAGGCCTGGCGAATGGGCGCGACGTTTTCCGCTTCGACCAGGGAAACGCGCACAGCTTCGCCGCCATGTTTCATCGCCTGTCGTCGCCGGGCGTGATCCACCAGAATGTGTCGCATCAATTGAGCTGTAATTCCGAAAAAATGCGAGCGATTTTTCCATTCGACAACGGTAACATCAATCAATTTAATGAAGGCTTCATTGACCAGTTCCGTTGGTTGCAAAGTGTGGCCGGGACGTTCCTGCGCCAGATAAACCTTGGCCAATCGCCGCAACTCCGTTTCGACCAGAGGCGCCAGCTTAGTGAGCGCATCCTGATCTCCGTTGTTCCAGGCAAGCAGCAATTGAGTCACTTCGTGGGGGGATGAAGGCGACATCCTCGTATCACTCCGAAATCGAAAGACCGCGTTTTCGTTTCAGCCGCAATCGGATTTTTGTTTGGTTCGAACGCGCCGGAATGTACCACACAATGATTTGGACTGACCACGAAATGCCAGCCATTCGCTTTTCACAAAAAAATCTTTTTCAGCAATGGCGGGTTTGAGGGCTTTTCTGCGCCTTACTCGGTATAGGGCATAGACGATAGAACTTTCCGCAACGGCAAAGCTGGTTGGCAGATCCACCAGCAGAGGTAAGCCGAAAACGGACGGGAGA
>JAEUQP010000546.1 GCA_016789645.1 Acidobacteriota bacterium
AACCGTTTCCGGTCGGCTGATTGAGTGCGTAAGGCAAGCGTGAAGATCGTATAGGCTCCGGCCAATATGGCGGAATACGCCGTCATTTGCGGATCACCGGCGAATTGTTGCAAGGCGATGAAGATGGCTCCTAACGCCACCCATCGCCAACGATACTGGCGATGCAATTGCTCAATCGCCAGCAAAATCCACGGCAACCACGCAGCAGCGTTGATGCGGTTGGTGTGTCCCAGATGCGCGACCATGTAACCGCCCAAACTGAACGTGACAGCGGCGATCACAGCTCCGATGCGCGAAGCGCCCACGCGGCGCGCGAACAGATACGTGCCGAACAGCGCCACGTGATAGGTCGTCAGCACCAACAGATTCATCGCCACTTGCGGAGAAAACACGGCAAACAGCCACGTCGGCGGATACAACGCGCCCGGTTGAATGCTGGCCAGCAGCGGCATTCCGGCAAAGATATACGGGTTCCACAGCGGCAATTCGCCATTGGCCAACAGTTGGCCGATCAACACCCGAATGCCCAGAATCTGTGTCCAGCCATCGCCCGGAGCCAAGGTGACTTTGCCCAACACCGCCGGAAAGAAATACAGCAGCGGCAACAGAAAAAGCGTCAGCGCGACGACAATTTGAGGCTTACGATCTGAGTTTGAAATTTGGGACATAGAAGAAGTGAAAAAAGATTACGGAACAAACGGAAATAACGGAACGGACGGAAAATCAGATTGAGTTGTCGTTTCCGCTTTTTCCGTTCATTCCGTTCATTCCGTTTGTTCTGTTGTTACTTTGTTTGATGTTCAAAAAAGGCTTCGTATCCAGCCAATCACCAACACCGCCAAACCGCTAACCAATCCCATCAAACCAAGCCGGAAGCTGCGCGGACGATACACAAACTCAATGAGATGTTCGCCCGGTGGAACGACCACGCCGCGCAAGGTGTAATCGGTTCGGTAAATTTTCGTCGGCTGGCCGTCCACGCGCGCTTCCCAGCCGTCGTAAAAGACTTCGCTCAACACCAGAAAACTCTGTGCCGGATTGCGGGTTTCAATTTCCAGCCGGTTGGGTTGATAACGTTTCAGTTCAGGTTTAGCGGAGGCATCCCAAACGCCAGTTGGCCAAACGCCAGTTGGTGCTTGCTGATCCAGACGATCCAGCAACGCCGCTGAAGAAAAATCGAATTCGCCATTGTCCAGCGAATTGTGCTGGCCGGTTCTCGTCGCTTTGTAAATCTCACCATCGGCGGCAGCCTGTGTTTCTTTAACAAACCAGGCGCGCGGCAACACTCGCAGGTTTTCGTATACCTCGACCTGATCGAAACGGCCAAGTTGTCGCCAGCGTTCGCTGGGCAGATAAAAATTCGCCAGCGGTTCGGACTTGCCGGTTGTGGCGTCGAACAAGGTTGCGCGCAACAAGAGCAACGAAGCGTCTTCGCGCAGGTAAATCCATTCGATCTTTTCGATCTCCGCGCGGTCGAATTTCAGCCTTCCCAGATAGCCGTGCGATTTGAATTCTCCGGCGTCAAAGTCCTCAAAGACGAGAGCTCGCTGATGTTTGATGACCGCTTTCACGTCGGCTCTGTCATAAGCCCATTCCGAAGTGTCGCGCCCGGCTTCCAGTGTGCGTTCGATCACGCGACCATCGCGCGTGTGCAACCGCAGTTTCACAATTGGCGCTCCGTCGGGCAAATGCGTCGAATTCGCCATGCTCGAAACAATGGCGATTTCTGTCGCCGGGACATTGCCGGTCGTCGTCGTCAACTTCGAGCCAAGTTTCATCTCCACGCCGAAATACGTCCGCGCAAAATACACGCCATCAAAATCAACGCCGGTCTTTTTGCCGGTCGCTCCACCATGACCGACCAACAGGTATTTGACGTTCAGCAAATCCAGTCCGCGATCTTCCAGGCTGAAGGATTTTGCGTCTTGCACATATCCGTTCAACATCGCGCCGGTGGTTCCGGTAATTTCGCCAATGCGCGAAGGCCGCAACACATCGTATCCGCTGACGCTCTGCAATCCGCGCAGCAACGAAGTATTCGGTTGATTGACCGCGTCAAAATTCGGGTCTTCCGGCCAGAACAATGCGTAATCGCCGGGCATCGTCACGTAGCTCATGACGCGAAATGAATTCCAATCCCGTTCGCGCGATTTGATGAGCTGGATTGCGGGCGGATCAGCCAGGCGTTCCGCCGTGTTGGCGGTGACCGTGCGCCACTGAAAGAAATGGCCATAAGCCGCCACATCCAAGAGCAACACGCCAACCAGCAAAAAAGACCGAGCGATAGCGAGACGGGGAGACGGGGAGAGCGCGTACAACCACAACACGGCGACGCTTACCAAAAAGCAAAGGATCGGGACAAGGAACTCCGGATTGCTGAGCGAAGCGGCATTCGCTGGGCGAGGATTTGCGCCGCTGCTTAGTTTGGAGCCGAAAAAAACATATAGCGCTGCGACAACCGCGACGACCAACGTTAGCGCCAATGTGCCACGCAGTATCGCGCGGCGTTTGAATTCATCAGCCAGCAACGACAATCGCGTCGCGCCCAATCCGCCCAGCACGCCCAGCGCAAAGGTGAATTCAAACGTGTGGCGATACGAACCGCGAAACGCTTTGTAACCCGGAACGCGATACAGCAGATGATTCAACTCAAACGGCAAGTATCCGCCAAAAGCCAGAATCATGGCGACGGCGGCAATTCCCAACCATAACCACATGCGCCGCCGAGCGTCGGCAGCTTGGGGCGATTCGCCAGCTTTGGCGGTCAGGCGAAAACTGAGCAGGCCGATCAACGCAAACAACCACGTCAGCAAACCAACATAACCAGCCATCTGCGCCGGATACGCATCTCCCCAGTTTGGCAAACGAAACGGCGGCAACATGGCTCCGCCGAAAAAGTACGGAAAGATCAGCGCAGGTAGTTGTTTGGGCGGGAAGGAATACGAATCAAAAAATTGCGGGCCGGGATCGTTGCGCTCGCTTTGCGCCAGCAGTTCCAGCGAAGGCAGCAACTGCGGCAAACACATCAACACGCCGCACACGATCATCACTGCCAACGCCATCAAGCTGCGAAATCGCGCCGTTCGATCCGCGCAATTCTTCAGCGCGAACAACGCACACGGAGCGCACACCAGCACGGTGAACGCCACCATCTGCGGTTCGCCCGCGACGAATTGCAAGGCGATGAATGCCGCTCCCAATGCCGCCCAGCGCCAAGCCGTTCGCCACGAAGCGCTTCGTGTGATGTTTTCAATCGCCAATAACACCCACGGCAGCCACGCCGCTGCGCCGATGCGCGAAGTGTGGCTCAGGTGATTAATCATGAATCCGCCAAACGCGAAGGCTACCCCAGTGAGCAATGCGCCCAACCGCGTGATGCCGATTCGCCGCGCGTACAGATACGCTCCGATCAGCGCCAGATGGTACGTGGTGATGACGACCAGGTTCATCGCCCACACCGGCGGCAACACAGCAAACAACCAGTTCGGCGGATAAAAGGCTCCGGGATAAACGCTGGCCGCCAAAGGCATTCCGGCAAAGATGTATGGATTCCAGAGCGGCAATTGTCCGTCGGCGATTATTTGCCCGGCCAGCACGCGCAGCGGAAAGTTCTGCGCCCAGCCATCGCCGGGAGCCAGAAAGACTCGGCCAAGCAACACTGGATAGAAGTAAAGAAGCGGAAGTAAGACGAGCGCGACAGCGATTGCAGATTGCGGATTGCGGCTAAACCTGAATGCGGGTTTTGAGGTGTCTGCCATCGTCGTTTGTTTGCGGAAGCGAAACTGATAAAGCCGCAGATTGACGCCGATTTTCGCGGATTGAATGGATCTGCGTTTGTCAGCGTTGATCTGCGGCTAATGTCTTCAATCCACGAACCGATACTTCACCAACGCCCA
>JAEUQP010000848.1 GCA_016789645.1 Acidobacteriota bacterium
TGAGACGGCGCGGAGTATATGGGAGGCTTGGCAACGCCGCAACGACTTTGCCTGTTCGCTCATTCGCAAGCGCCTCTTGTCCCAACTACCAATTCGGCGGCGCGCCAACCGGATATTGCTCCATATCCAACACCGAGCCGGTGATCAGTTCGCTTTCGTCGCTGGCAAAATACAGCGCCGCCATACCGACATCGCGCGGAACCAGCAATCGCCCCCAGGGACGAGTTTTGACGGCTTCTTCCAGCCAGTTTTCGCCTTTGCCTTCTTCGACGATTTTGACGCGATGTTCGTTCGGCGTCAGCGTCCAACCGACATTCAGTTGATTGACCCGAATGCGGTATTGATTGAGGTAACTGGCCAGATTTTTGGTCAACGTCATCAACGCACCTTTGGCGGCGGAATAGGCCATCAACTTTGGTTCGCCGATGTAGGCGTTGACCGAGCCGATATTGACGATGGAACCGCCGCCCTGAGCTTTCATGTATTTGACGGCTTGCTGGGTGCAGATGAACGACGCGCGCGCATTGACCGCGAATATACCGTCCCATTCGGCGACGGTGGTGTCTTCGATGGTTCCGCGTTTGCTCCAGCCGACAGTGTTGACCAGCACATCAATGCGTCCGAACTGAGCGACGGATTCGTCAATTAACGCGCGGCAATCGGTTTCCAGTGAAACGTCTGCTTTGCGTGCAATGGCGGTGAAGCCCTGTTCGGTCAAACTGGCAGCAACGGTTTCGGCGGCATTCAGGTCGCGGTCAGAAATCACCACTCGCGCGCCTTCTTCGGCAAACAGCCGCGCGATGCCTTCGCCCATTCCCGAACCGGAGCCTGTGATAACAGCGATTTTGTCTTTTAGTCGAGCCATTAACGGTTAGTCCTCATATCCTTTCACTTTGCCACGAGCTTTCTTTCGCTCACCGGCTTTTTTCTTTTCTTCAATGCGTTTCTTTTTGGCGGCGGCGCTGGGTTTGGTGGCGCGGCGCGCTTTGCGAACGCGCTGTCGGGCTTCCAGCTTTTCGGCCATGCGTTCAAACGCGGCTTCGCGATTGGCGGATTGCGAACGCCGTTCGGTGGCCGTGACGACCAGGCCGCTGGGGCGATGCCTCAGCCGGACACCGGTTTCGACCTTGTTGCGATGCTGGCCACCGGGGCCTCCGGCGACAAAAAATTCCACATCGGAATCTCGCTCCAGCGATTCGCGGTCGGTTGGAAATTGGGTGACCGGCGGCGAATTGGGTTCATCTGATGTATCCATAAACGCATTTTACTTGGCCAGCCGCATCTGAGAAAATCCGTGCTGTCGGAATCCCCACGGAACGAATTATCAACATCACATCAGTCGTAAAACTCAATCAACCAACTTTTCAGGGAGGAGTTATGAAACTCAGATTTACTGTTCATCTTGCTTGGGTATTGGTTCTTGCTCTGGCCTCGAACGTCGTTGCTTTCAACAAGGCGGATGCTGTTAAGCAGTCCAACAAAGCTGCTACCGTCTTTAAGGAAATCATGGACGCACCCGACAAAGCCGTGCCCGACAGCGTGCTCAACAAAGCTGTGTGCATTGCCGTGTTTCCCGGTGTGATTAAAGCTGGCGTGCTGGGGTTGGGCGGACGCGGCGGACGCGGCGTTGCCAGTTGTCGCACCAAAACCGGTTGGAGCAGCCCGGCCTTTTTCGATCTGAAAGGCGGCAGTCTGGGCCCGCAAATCGGCGTTCAATCCACAGATTTCGTCTTTCTGTTTATGAACGACAAGGGCATGAACAGCCTGCTCAAGAGCAAGTTTGAAGTCGGCGGCGACGCTTCAGTCGCGGCGGGGCCAGTTGGCCGTCAAGCCGGCGCTTCGACCGATTTGAAACTCAACGCGGAAATTCTTTCCTATTCGCGCAGCAAAGGACTGTTTGCCGGGTTGGAACTGAAAGGCGCTGTGATTACGCTCGATGAAAGCGATATGGAAGCAGTTTATGGCAAAGGTGTCAGCGGCGAAGCCGTGCTGAAAGGCAGCAAATCTTCAGCGGATGTGGCGACGTATCCGACGACGCTCAAACGTTATTCGAAGTAATCTCATTGGAGTGCTGCGGCGACGCAGCACTCCAAACACTCTTGTATGACCAGAACCCGCCTTTCGCCCAAATCCCTTGCGGCGTATGTCTTCGCCAGTTTCCTGACCATCTTGTGTGTCGCGTTCACGCTGAAGCTGTGGCAGGCCGATTGGCGCGTGCCGCTGACCTATTACGGCGAAGCGAATTACAACGGCATGCTGGTCAAAAGCGTTCTGGATTTCGGCTGGCATGTGGATAACCCCGCGATGGCCGCGCCGGGTGAATTGAATCTGCGCGACGTGCCGATGATGGACAACAACCTGCTGTTTGCGTTGATCAAACTGATTGGGTTGTTCACCAAAGATTACGGATTGGCGCTGAACCTGTTTTACCTGCTGACATTTCCGTTGGTAACGCTGTCGGCAATGGTCGCGTTGCGGCAACTCGGCATTTCGCAGCTTTCGGCGATCTTCGCCAGTGTCTTGTATTCGGTGCTGCCTTATCACTTTGTGCGAGGGCAGCATCATTTGTTTTTGTCCGCATATTTTCTGGTTCCGTTGGCGGTGATGGTCGTGTTGTGGTTGGTGATGGGGAAGTTGTCGTTGATTGATGCGGCGAGCGGAAAATTTCGGTTGAACTGGCGCGAGCCGAAGTTGATCGCTTCGGTTGTTATCTGTTTGCTGGTTTCAGCCAGCGGCACGTACTACGCCTTTTTCACCTGCTTCTTTCTGGTCATCGCGGCCTGCATTGCGGCCATCCGCCAACGCAACTGGCGCGGTTTGGTGTTGCCTGTTGCAATGATCACAGTCATTTTTGGTGGATTGATGGCCAATCTGTTGCCGAGCATGTTGTATTTGCGCCAGCACGGCGACACACCCATTGTTCGCCGAGCCGCGATTGACGCCGAACTGTATTCCTTTCGATTGTCGCAACTGTTGTTGCCAGTCAGCGGACATCGCGTGGCGTTGCTGGCGAAACTGAAAGCTGCGTTTAACCAGCGCCAGTTCATCAATGAAAACGACGATGCGACGTTGGGAATGATCGGCCTTGTCGGGTTTTTGACGCTGTTTGGCTGGTTGTTGATTCGTAAACCGGAGTTGAGGCATTGGGAAACGGACGGTTCCGGCGGATTGCTCAGCAATCTGAGCGTGATGAATCTGGCGGCAATTTTGCTTGCCACCTTCGGCAGTTTGAGCGCATTGGTGGCGCTGGTCATTACGCCAAAGATTCGCGCCTACAATCGCATCAGCATTTTTATCGCGTTCTTTTCGCTGTTGACCGTTGCCTGGTTGCTGGATCGGTTTACGGAAAAATTTGTCCGGCCAGCTTCGCGGCAACTGGCGTTTGCCGGGTGTTTGCTGATTGTGCTGATGATTGGCGTGTTCGATCAAACCAGCGCGCGATTCGTTCCCGATTATCCAAAAAACAAAGCTGAGTTCGCTTCCGACCAGAAGTTCATGCGCCAGCTTCAAGCTTCGTTGCCAGCGGGCGCGATGATCTTTCAATTGCCGTTTGTTCCGTTTCCCGAATCGCCGAAAGTCGGGAAGATGTTTGATTACGATCACGCACGCGGTTATCTGCACAGCCAAGGGTTGCGTTGGAGTTACGGCGCGATGCAGGGGCGCGATGACGAAGCCTGGCAAAAGTTACTGATCGCCAAGTCGACTGCCGAATTGATCGAAGCCATCGCGCTCAGCGGTTTTCAAGGTTTGTACCTAAACCGTGAAGGATTCGGCGATGCGAAGGTGGAATCCGAAATCGAAATTGTGCTTGGCAAGCCGCAATTTGTTAGCGACAACGGCAGACTGATCTTTTTCGACTTGCGAAGTTTTGGCGCTCAGTTACATACCAAATACGGCGAGCAGTTTGCCGCCAAACGCGAAGAAGCGTTGCATCCGCTGTTGCTGGTTTGGGTGGAAGGCTGTTCGGAATTGGAAGGGCCGCCGGACAATCCGTATCGCTGGTGTTCAGCCATTGGCGAACTGGAAATCACCAACGGTTCGGCTCAGGCGCGGCAGGTGAAGCTGGAAACGACGTTTGCCACGGAAAACGAAGCGACGCTTGTCATCAGCGGCCTGCTCAATGAACAGGTCAAAACCAGCAAAGAGCCTCTGGCGTTTTCTCGCAGCTTGACGATTCCGCCCGGCAAACATCGCATTCATTTCCGCAGCGACGCGCGGCGCGTGCTGGCTCCCGGCGATTTTCGGTATCTGGTGCTCAAACTCAGCAATTTCAAGATCACAACTGAGAGGGAGTGATTGTGGGACAGAGGGATGGCGGGAAGTAAGCGGCAAGCATCAGAGCTCTCGTCCCTCAATCTCTCTTTCTCTCCCTCTCTCAATCTCAAGAGTTACTTCAACGCACGAATCTTGATGTTGCGATACCAGACGGCGTCGCTGTGGTCTTGCAACAGGATGTGTCCCTGTTTGGCTTCGCCAAAGCCTTTCGTATTTTTGAATTTGCTTTCGGCGACGCGCTGTTTATAAGCGTCACTGCTGCGGTCGAATTCGACGACTTTGATGCCGTTCAGCCAGTGTTCGATGTGGTTGCCTTTGACCACGATACGACTGTGATTGAATTCGCCAGGAGGGTTGAGCTTCTTGTCCTTGCTGGCCGCGATCAAATCGTACAGCGAACCGGCGGTGCGATTGCCCGCAATGCCTTGTTTGGCGTCGGGATGATTGTCGTCGTCCAGCACCTGGTATTCAAAACTGACGCCCGAACGGCCGGTCGGAGGCAAACTTTCCGACACCAGATATTTGATGCCGCTGTTGCCGCCTTTTTCCAGTTTCCATTCCACCGAAAACTCGAAATTTTCAAACTGATCTATGGTGATCAAATCGCCCCCGGTTTTCGTCGTGCTGCCGGTTTTGACTTTGGTGATGCAGCCATCGGCAACGCCCCAGCCTTCGGGTACTTGTTGGTTATGGAAGCCGCGCCAGCCGGTCAATGTTTTGCCATCGAACAACAACTTCCAGCCAGCTTTTTTTTCGGCGTTGGTCAATTGATTGGATTTGTCGGATTGGCTTTGAGCCAGTGTCGTGACAGAAAGCAACATAACCGCCAACAGCAAAAGCGCAGATTCGATGCGCCCAGATTTGTTTTGCATGAATTCACCTCGGTTTGATTTGGATTGGAAATTGGTTCGACGGACAGCGCGACGTCGCGGTTACTGATTTGAGGTTCGCGCAATGAAATCTACGATGATTGCCGCCAATTCTTCGCCCTTGTCTTCCTGCAAAAAATGCCCGCCTCCGGCAATGATCACATGTGGCTGACCGGCTGCGCCGGGGACCAGTTTTTGAAAGACTTTTTCGCCGCCACGTGTCACGGCGTCGCCATCGCTGAATGTCGTCAGCAATGGTTTCGCCCATTGACGCAACGCTTCCCACGCCTTTCGATTCGGCTCCGCCGCCGGATCATCCGGGCGAGTCGGAACCAGCAACGGAAACTGGCGCGCGCCAGCTTTGTAAGTGTCGTCGGGGAACGGCGCGTTGTACGCTTCGATGACTTCGGGCGCGAGTTCGGTCACGCATCCGCCTTTGATAATGCCACCGACGTGGAAATTTTCGACCGTCTGCGAATAGTGCTGCCAACGCAGAAACCCTTCGGTCGCCGGATGATCGCCCGTTGGCAACCCCGTGTTGCCAACGACGATTCGCGCAAAGCGATCCGGGTTTTCAGCCACAATTCGCAAGCCAATCAGCCCGCCCCAATCCTGACCGAAGAACGTCGCGTTTTGCAGATCGAGCGATTCAACAACCGCCGTCATCACGTCCACGTGAAATTGATAGGTGTAATCTTCGCGCGCGGCCAGTTTGTCCGAACGGCCAAACCCAATCAGGTCAGGCGCGATGACTCGATGCCCGGCGGCGACCAGAATCGGAATCATCTTTCGGTACAGGTAACACCACGAAGGTTCGCCGTGCATCAGCAATACCGGGGCAGCTTCGCGTGGCCCTTCGTCCAGGTAATGAACTCTGAGCGGCGTGGTTTGATAACTGACTTCAACGTAATGCGGTGCAAAATTGAAACCGGCCAGATTGGCAAATCGTTCGTCGGGAGTGCGTAGAACTTGCATCGAAAAATCCTCTGGTGTCAGTAGCCCGACCGTAAGGGAGGCGCTTAGACTCGCAAACCAAAGCCCTTGCTCACGCGCGGGCCACTGACACAACAAGCAAACCTTGACAGCATCTTTTAGCGGAGCATAGACTGACCGCTCGGTAAGTTAGATCATCGCGCAGCATTTTATGCGCCACTTCTCATCAAAAGCAAAACGCCATTATGAATATCATTGTTTGTTTGAAACAGATTCTCGATCCTGAAATTCCCGTGCGCGATTTCCGCGTGGACGCCGAAAAGCGCGAAGCCGTGCGCGGCAATGCCAACCTGGTCACGAACATCTTTTGCGAAAACGCACTAGAAACAGCGCTGCAATTTCGTGAAAAGTCTGCGCCCGACGCCAAGATCACCGCGCTGATTTTCGGAGCCGACAACGCCGAAGACAGCTTGCGCAAAGCGCTGGCGATGAAAGCCGACTCTGCCGTGTTAGTCACGAACGACGGCGCAGCCAATCCTGATCCGCTGGCTGTGGCTCAAGTGCTGGCCGCAGCGATTCGCAAACTCGGCGGTTTCGATTTGGTGATGGTCGGACGCGAATCCGGCGATTGGGGCGTAGGCCAAACCGGCGGATTGCTGGCCGAAGAGTTGGGCGTTCCGTCTGTTTCGTTTGTTGACCAAGTCGAAAAAAATGGCGATGGCTTATTGTTGAAACGCCAAACCGACAACGGCTGGGAGCGCGTCGAAGCGAAAATGCCGCTGGTTGTCACCGTCACCAACAATGATCAAAACGTCCCGCGCATTCCCAAAACGCGTGACATTATGATGTCTTCGCGGCAACCAATCACGAAACTTTCGCTGGAAGACCTTGGCGTGAACGCCGCCGAAATTCGCGCAGGTGGCAGCTATTACGACATCGTCGAACTGGCTATTCCGGTCAAAGACATCAACTGCGAATTCGTCAGCGGCGACACGCTGGAACAGAAA
>JAEUQP010000878.1 GCA_016789645.1 Acidobacteriota bacterium
GACCATCATTTTGCCTTGATCGTGCCATTCCTTGCCCAGATCGCCTCCGCCGCGAATGTGCGCGACGGCATAAACCACGCCACGATCCAGCAGGCTCAACCGCTGAGACGAAAAATCCACGTCGTAGGGATACCCGTAAGACCCATACGCTTCCAGCAAGAGCGGGCGTTTGCCGTCGAGTTTCAAATCCTTCTTGTAAACGATGGAAATCGGAACCTTCGTGCCGTCCGCAGCCGTCGCCGAAAAGCGTTCGGATTGATAGAGCTTCGGATCATACCCGCCGAGCACCGGTTGCTGCTTTTTCAGTTCGCGTTTTTTGGTCAGCACGTCGTAATCGAACACCGATTCGGGCGTGATGAAGGATTCATAGTTGAAGCGGAAATTCGTCGTGTTGAATTCCAGATTGGACGTTCCCTGCGCCACATACACCGGTTCGGGGAATTCGATGTAATGCGCTTTGCCGGATTTCAATTCCGTGACCTGAAATTGCGGAATTCCGTTTTTGCGTTCGACGGCGATGTAATGCCCGGCATAACAATCCACGTCTTCCAGCATCACGTCCTTGCGATACGGAATCAATTCCTTCCAGCTTTCCTGCTTCAGGTCGTTGAGCGCAGTCGTCACCAGCCGGAAATTTTTCCCCTTGTCGTTGGTGCGGATGTAAAACTTATCGCCGATGTGATCCACGTAATATTCGTGATTTTCCTTGCGCGGCAGGAACAGGCTCAATTCCGCGTTGGGGTTGCTGGCAGGCAGATAGCGCATTTCGGTCGTCGTCGAACTGTACGATCCGACGATGATGTAACCTTTGCTCCGCGTGCGGCCAGCGCCAATGCGGTACAGTTCGTCTTTTTCTTCGTACAGCAAATCGTGTTTGTCGCTGCCCAGCGCATGGCGGAAGAATTTGTTCGTCCGTTTGGTGGTGGCGTCTTCAGTCACGTAAAAGACCGTCTTGTTGTCGGTTGCCCAGGCGACTGAATTGACGCGCTCGGCGATTTTGGCGCTGATTTTGCCGGTGGTCAGGTCTTTGACGAACAGATCGTACTGGCGAAAGCCTGTCGTGTCGGTGGAAAACGCCAGCAGATTGCCATTGTCGCTGATGCTGTACGCGCCGACGCTGAAATACTCGTGGCCTTTGGCCATCTCGTTCATGTCCAGGGTGATTTCTTCGGCGGCGGTCAAGCCGCCTTTTTTGCGGCAAAAGATCGGATACTGTTTCCCCTGTTCGGTGCGCGAATAATAAAAGTAATCGCCGTAACGATAGGGGACGTTTTCGTCCGTTTCCTTGATCCGCGCCAGCATTTCCTTGTACAGCGCATCTTGAAAGGATTTCGTGCCGACCATCATGGCATCAGCGTATTCGGTTTCGGCTTTCAGGTAAGCCAGCACATCCTTGTCTGTTTTGGTTTTGTCGGCCAGCCAGGCGTATTCGTCCGTGACCGTGTAATCGTGAATCTGAATCGTCTTGGGAATTTTTTTGGCAATTGGTGGTTTGGGTTGTTCTTGAGCTGTCATAGTTTGTTCAATCAAAACGGTTGCCAGAGCGCACGCTGCCGCAACCAGCAAAATCATCTTCTTCCTGAGCATCCTTGCTCCTCCGAGGTAATAGAGTTGGTGGTTAGGAGATCGCCGGGATTGTAACGAATCACCGTCGCCAGCGGTAGAGATGACCGCGATTTCTCTGCCTCTTTTCCAGGCTCCAACAGACCGAAAGTGGATTTACCAATTTTGATTCGACAGGTTGACTGAACCGACCTGCACGGCTAGACTCTCGCGCCATAAAGGTTAGCTTGTTTCGATTGTAAATAACGAAAAACAATAAATTGTCCGCACCTACACGACGGACATCCGCTGAGCGGCACTCAAAAGCCGCCGCAATGATTGAAATCAGTCTTCTCACTTGAATTTCAATCAAAGGTGTTTCCATCCGGAAGCGCCGGAGTTTATCTAGAAAATTACATCAACTTTTTTCATCACTTGCAGGGAGGATTGCCCTGAACCAGCAACCTCTTTTGACGAGCAACTCAACGTAACCCTATCGCAGAGGAAACCACTATGAGAAACATTTCCAGTAAAGTTGGAACCGTGGCGAAATCCCTGGGACTCATGCTCACACTGCTTCTGGCCGTGGGAATGATGCCGAGTTTCGCTTCGGGCCAGGTGCTTTACGGATCATTGGTCGGTAATATATCTGACCAGAATGGCGCCGTCCTTGCCGGCGCGACCGTAACAATCACCAATAAAGGAACCAACCAGGTTCGTGAAGCCACTTCCGGCACCGATGGCGAATTTTTGATCCTGAACGTTCTGCCCGGTGAATACGACCTGAAAGTGACCAAACAAGGATTCACGACCTACACGAAAACCGGCTTGGTCATTTCCGCCAACAACGCACTGCGCGCGGATGTGGCGATGAAAATCGGCAATGTGTCCGAAACCGTTTCGGTGCAGGCAGACGTAACCACGCTGCAAACCGAATCGGCCAGCGTCAAAGCCGAAATCAACAGCAAGGAAATCCAGGCCTTGCCGATCAGCAATTACCGCAACTATCAATCGTTGCTGAATCTGGTTCCCGGAACCACTCCGGCGGCATTTCAGAACGCGAACACTGACTCACCGGAACGCTCGCTGACGACCAACGTCAACGGAACGGCTCGCAACAACAACAACACGCGTCTGGACGGCGCGCAGTCGGTCAACATCTGGCTGCCGCACCATTCGGCGTATGTTCCGCCGTCCGAATCCGTTCAGGAAGTGAACGTTTCGACCAACAACTTTGACGCCGAACAAGGGTTGGCGGGCGGCGCTGCCGTGCAGGTCATCACCAAATCCGGCGGCAACCAGTTCCACGGCTCGGCTTTCGCGTACCACGACAATCATTTCTTCCGCGCGAAGAACGCGTTCTATCCGACAACCGTCGCGGGCGCGCCGAACCCGAACAAACCGAAAAATCTGCGTACGATTCCCGGTGGAACCATCAGCGGCCCGATCATGAAAGACAAACTGTTTTTCTTCGGTAGCTGGGAAGGCATGTATGAAAGCACCATCGGTGACGGGTTCTTCACCGTCCCGACGCCGGAACTGCGCACGGGCGATTTCAGCCGCACCAACACCACCATCTTTGACCCGCTGACGGGCAACCTGGATGGAACCGGTCGTACCGCTTTCACGGGTGGCATCATCCCGACCGCGCGCATTCACCCGGCTGCCAGCAAGATGCTGGCGTTGATCCCGTTGCCGAACCTGCGTGACGCCAGCGGCAATTTCCTGGCCGTCAACAACCTGTATGCGTCGGCTCCTGGCATTTTCAACCGCAACAACTACGACGTGAAGGTCAACTGGAACCGCAATGAGCGCCACCAGATTTGGACCAAGTTCAGCCACATGGATGCCAGCGTGACCGGCAACTTCGCGCTGGGCGCGGCGGGCGGCGGCACGTTGGGTGCTGGCGGCAGCGGCACCGGAACGACCAATTCCTATGTCGGCACGGCTGGTCACACCTGGACCTTGGGTAACGGCTTCATCGTGGACGGTAATTTCTCCGTCACGCACCGCAGCCACAACACCATTCCGCCGGATTACGGTCAGAACGTCGGTTTGAACGTTCTGGGCATTCCCGGAACCAATGGCCCGGATATTCGCCAGAGCGGCACGCCGCAATTCAACTTCTCGACCTATTCGGGATTGGGCAACCAGAACAACTGGTCGCCGGTGTTCCGCGAAGAACGCAGCTACACCTTTACCCAAAACGCCACCAAGTTGATGGGTAACCACGACCTGCGTTTTGGTGCTGACATCGTCAAACATCACCTGGATCACTGGCAGCCGGAAATCGGCGCCGGCCCGCGTGGATCGTTCAGCTTCAGCGGTAACACCACCGCGTTGAACGGTGGCGCTGGTCCGAACCAGTACAATTCCGTGGCGGCGTTTTTGCTCGGCGTTCCGAACGTCGTCGAAAAGAGCTTGCAGTACGAAGTCATGACCACGCGTGAATGGCAGATCGGCTTCTTTATGCGTGATCGCTGGCAAGTCAACCGTGACCTGACCGTGACGCTGGGTCTGCGTTACGAATTGTTCCCGATGATGTCGCGTGCTGATCGCGGCATTGAACGGCTCGACCTGAATTCGCCGGTACGTCTGAATGCGGCTGGTCAACCCAACGGCATCATGAACGTGCTGATCGGTGGCAAAGGCAGCAATCCGACTGACCTGGGTGTCGGTTACAGCAAGAAACTGTTCGCGCCGCGCTTGGGCTTCGCTTACCGCGTGGGTGACGATATGGTGATCCGTGGCGGTTATGGCATCACCTATGACCCGATGCCGTTTGGCCGTCCGTTGCGCGGATTCTATCCGCTGACGATCGCACAGCAATTCGTGGCAACCGCTCTCGATCCGGCAGCAAACGAAAACTTCACGCCGTGGGGCTTCACTTCCACAGCGCGTACTCCTGGCCTGACGGTCGGGATTCCGAATTTCACCGGTCCAGACCTGAGCAGCGGTATCGTTTCGTTGCCGGGCACAGTGCAAATGCGCAGCCCGTATGAAGGAACGCTCAAACGCGGTTACATTCAATCCTGGAACCTGATGGTCGAACGCAAACTGATCAAAGACATCAAAGTCGAAGTCGGTTACGTCGGCACGGGAACCCGCAATCAATTTGGCGACGTGGAACTGAACGCCGCCCAAACCCCGAACAGCATCCGTTTCCTGCAACAGAAATATGGCCGTACGGCCAGCACGCTGATGTGGAACGGATTGGCCAGCACCAGCTACCACGCGCTGCAGGTCGCCGTGAACCGCCGTTATTCCAACGGACTGTTCATCAAAGGCGCCTACACCTGGTCGAAGGCGATCAACTTCTTCGACGATTCGGGCTGGGCGGGCTTCCCGCTGTTCAACGCGCAATCCCAGATTGGCCGCAACCGCGGTCTGGCTGGATTCGACATCCCGCACAACTTCCAGGTGGGCGCTTCGTATGAACTGCCCTTCGGCAAAGGCAAGAAATACCTGAGCGATGGAGTTGCCGGTAAAGTTGTCGGCGGTTGGGGACTTTCGGGTATCTACAGCGGCGTTGCGGGTCGTCCGTTGACGGTGACGGCTGCCGGTGGTTCGTTGAACGCGCCGGGCAACAGCCAGACGCCGGACCTGATCGGTTCAATCAGCTATCCGAAAGCGACTGGCCCGAACGCCATCTGGTTCGATCCGGCTGCATTCCGTCCGATCGAATTTTCGCCGGAATGGCTGGCTTCGTCTTCCACCAATCGTCCGTTCCGGTTTGGAACCTCTGGCCGTAGCGTGTTGCGTGGGCCTGGTTTCTCCAACCTGGATGTGTCGCTTGTGCGCGCGTTCCGTCTGACGGAATCCGTGAAAATGGACATCCGCGTGGACGCGTTCAACTTCACGAACACTCCGTTGTTCAACAACCCCGGAACCAACGCTTCGGCTCCGAGCCGCGACGCGCAAGGCAACATTTTGCGTGACGCCAACGGCAACCTGCGGTTGAACGGTTTCGGCCAGGTTTTGAGCGCTGCTCAAACCCAACGTCAATTCCGATTTGGTCTGCGCCTGGAATTCTAAGCGCAAGCTGAATTGCCAAACTCAAAATCGGGTGTCTGGGTTTACACTCAGACACCCGATTTTTCTTGTGACAAAGCCTTTGGCCGCGATTTAGAATTCCACGGGTTCAAATACGGAGGAACATAATGACGCCACAAACTGCCAGTTACACCGAGTTGATCGAACGAATGACTCCCGAAACGACACTGACGTTGCACGGCGTGAGCTGGGAAACGTACGAAGATTTACTCGAAGCAGTTGGCGAGGCTCCGGCACTGCGGATCAGCTACAACCAGGGGGTGCTGCAAATCATGACCATCTCATTCGAGCATGAATACTTTACCGAGGTGCTAAATCAGCTAGTTGTCACTGTAAGGTTGGTAAAACGAATCAAGATCATTTCTTTCGGCAGAGCGACAATGCGAAACCAGACCAAACTGAAAGGTTCTGAGCCTGATGCTTGTTTTTATGTGCAAAGCGCTGCGCTGATTGGTTCCCGTTTCCGGCTGGATTTGAATACCGACCCCGCACCAGACATCGTGGTTGAAGTAGACATCCACCATGATTCAATGTCGAAATTTCCGATCTATGCGGCGCTTGGTGTTGGCGAACTGTGGCGATACGACGGTCATAAACTGACAATCCATAAGTTGAACAATAACAATTACGTCGAAGTTAGCGCCAGTGCAGCTTTGCCAATACTGACAGCAGAAATTTTGACGGAATTTCTGACGCTCAGTCAGGAACAGGATCAGGACGAAACGTTACAGGCCTTTGAGCAATGGCTACACGCTCAGCCGTAAACGAAACTCATTTCATCACCCAAACTTTGCCAGTTCCCTGTTTCAACTGATTTAGCGAATCCACTTTGATGTTCGTCCACAGTTCGCGCGAACCATTCGGCCAGACGACGCCCACACCTTCTACGGCAGCTTCTTTTCCCAAACCGAAATGCACACGCGGATCGTTGGCCGCCAGATAACTGCCATCGGTGTGAACTCTCCGCCACAACGTTCCCGATTTGCGAATCACTGCCACGCGAGCGCCAATTCCATCACGATTGTCTTTGACGCCGGTCAGGCGAACTTGCAACCAATGCTGTTTCGTCGCGTTCTGATTTAACAGCAACCGCGCCAACCCGTTGTTGTTGGCGACCAGCACATCCACATCGCCATCGTTATCAAAGTCGCCAAACGCAGCCGCCCGGCTGACTTCGGACAACTGCAACGCAGCTCCGGCTTCGACAGTGATTTCGCGAAACGTGCGTTGGCCTGCTTGCCGTCCGGCTTCATTGTGAAATAGCTGATTGCGTTGATGAAACGGATATGGCTGGCCACGCAGACTCGGCATCAGGGTCACCGCTCCGTTGGCGGCAAACAAATCCAACCAGCCATCGTTGTCATAATCAAACCACGACACGCCAAAACCTGTGGACATAAAACTCGGCTGCGCCAGATTGAAATCCACCGTCGTGTCATCAAACATCGCTTTGCCATTGTTGCGAAACAATGTGCTTCCCTGTTTGGTCAGGTTCGTGATCAGCAAATCGTCGTCGCCATCGTTATCAATGTCACCGGCAGTCACGCCCATTCCTGCGCGAGGCGCTCCGTCCGCGGCATAAGCCGCGCCCGCCATCAATCCGCTTTCTTCAAATTTGCCGCCGCCTTTATTGATCCAGAGCAAATTCGCCGCGCCATCGTTGGCAACATAAATATCGGTCAACCCGTCGCCATTGAAATCCGCGCAGGTCACTCCCAACCCGGGCCCATAAGCCAAGCCAATTCCGGAAGCCACCGTCGCATCGCTGAATTTGCCGTTCCCATCGTTGTGAAACAGCCGATCCGGCACAGGTTTGTAAGACGACGGCGAGCAATAATCCACTTCGCCAGTCGGAGCAAAACACGGCTTATTGCCTTTGACGGTGAAATCCACGTAATTGCAGACAAACAAATCCAGTCGTCCGTCGTGGTCATAATCCACAAACGCCGCGCTGGTGCTCCAACGCGGATCGTCCACGCCCGCTTGCGCTGTCACGTCCGTGAACGTCCCATTGCCGTTGTTGCGATACAGCACGTTCGAGCCGAAATTCGTGACATACAAATCCACGTCGCCATCGTTGTCATAATCCCCCGTCGCGGCTCCCATACCGTAAGCCACCAAACCGACTCCGGCGGCTTCGGTGACATCGGTGAATTTCAATTTGCCGTTCGGCACCAGTTCGTTGCGAAACAACCGATTGCCGGGCTTCCCATCTTTCGGCAATGGAAATTTCAGCTTCGCCTGCTCGCTTGGATTCAGCTTCATGCCTTGCAGCAAATACACGTCCAGATCGCCATCGTTGTCGTAATCCAGCAACGCCGCGCCCGATCCCATAATTTCCGGCATATAAAATTCGCCCGTCGCGCCGGTCGTATGGAGAAAGTTCAATCCGGTTTCAGCGGCGACTTCGCGGAATAAAGGCGCTTGAGAAAATGCGGAAGGTGTTGGGAAAGCCATTGCCAACACCACACTGCCGACCAATGCCTTCTTCACCGCAGAGACGCGGAGAACGCAAAGGAGGCGCAGGGGAAAACTCTCTGCGAAACCTCTGCGGTCTTTGCGCCTCTGCGGTGAATCCTGTTCGCTAATTCGGCTTATGGCTTCTCTCATCTTTCTTGCTCCAAAACTTTCAAATCTCGTTCGATCTGCGCCAGCAATTCTGTTTGCTTCAACGCCGCCGCTTTGTCGCGGGCGATGCGGGCGAACTTGACGGCATTTGGTTTGTCGCCTGCGCGCGCGTAAGTCGCCGCCAGCGCGTAGGTAAACCTCGGCGTTTCGGCGTCTTCAGGCGACAACGTTTGCTGCAACTGTTCAATCGCTTCCGGCAATCGCTGTTTGAAAATCAGCATGCGCGCCAGTTGAAAATGCGCTTGTCGCAGATTCGGCCTGCTTTCAACCGCCAACCGGTAATGCGTCATCGCTTCGTCATACTGCTGCTGAGCTTCCAGCGAACCGCCATAATTCAAATGCGCTTCGGCAAAATTCGGATTGGCTTCGATGGCGTGGCGAAACGCCTGCGCGGCTTCGGCGATTCGTTTTTGTTCGGCCAGCATCACACCAAAATTGTAATGCGCTTCGGCCAGCGTAGGGTTCAATGCGACAGCGGCCCGGTAATGTTCTTCGGCTTTGGCCGGTTGCCGCATGCGCCCATAAAGCTGAATCAGATTGACGTGAACTTGCAGGTATTGAGGATTGAGTTCCAGCGCCCGCAGATGCTCGGCGATAGACTCTTCCAAGCGGCCTTCGGCTTCCAGCGCGACTCCTTTGCGAA
>JAEUQP010000897.1 GCA_016789645.1 Acidobacteriota bacterium
TCTTCGGCGAACGGAGCGATTTCTTTTTGGCAAAACTGTTTGACGGTTTCGCGCAACATGGCGTGTTCTTCGGTGAAGTAAGGAAAGGTCTGTCCAGCTTCGACAGCCTGTGGTTTGGTTGCTGCTGACATAAATTCGTCCTCCAAAAATGGTGCTCAAACGCGTTGTTGATGAGTTTTGAAGATTGCTACAAATGAAGGGAAGCTGGCAGTTTCGCCAGCACGGCGGAAAGTAGCATAGCTCTGAGGCAAAGCCAACGAAGCAATTCGGCCTTCGCCATCGAAAGCCCCCGGTCTTATCAATTCCTACCGAACAGAGGCAAAATCAGTTCAACCAGAATCAGCACAACGATGATGACTTCCAGCGTCTGGCTTTGAACCGTGTGCAGTCGGTCGGTCATCAGGTCGTAAAAGTCCGAGATGATTTCCAGCTTGCGCGAAATGGTGATTTCCCATTCTTGCAGGTAAAACCGCTTGGCCGCTGCCGAATGCAGCCGAGCCAGAAACAAATCGCCCACCAGCTTCAACGCGTTTTCGACTCGCTCTGACAACAGCGAAGATTCCAATCGCAATTCGGCCAGGTCTTCGATGGCCTTTCGATAAGGAGTTCGCAGCGGAATTGGCCATTCAATTCGTTTGCGAACCAGTCCGGCGTATTCACTGATGCGTTTGTCCAGTTGGCGGTCAATGTATCGCGCTTCCAGCAATTCCACATTGAGCAGTTCCAGCACGTTGGCCGTGTCTTCGTAATCGGGGTCGTAAATTACCGATGCATTCCAATCTATCAAGGTCACATCGTGTTCGTAATAACTGATGTTTTGCGCCAGGGCTTCGTCCTGCTGCGACCGGCTGAGCTTCCCCTGTTCAAAGCGTAACGTTTGCGCCAGCGTCGCCCGGTGATTTGCGATCAATTCTTCGGCAGAAAGCGGCGTTTCCAGCTTTTCCAGAATAAACAAGTAGTAATCTTCCACCAGATCAGCCAGCTTGGGACGAACGATGGCTGGCTCGATTTTCCGCATCAAGGCTTCAACCTGCTCTTTGGCGTGAATTTCCAGATTGAGCATGTAAAGGTCGTGGCTGAGTTGCGGCAATTGATCCAGCGGCACATTTGCTAATGTCCAACGATATGAAATGCTGACGGCTCCGAAATCGAAGATCGTCGCCTGGATGGTTCCGGGCGCGGGGAAATGGCCGGTGGCGATGCCAAGATGGAGAATCTGTGGCGGTTTGGTGTATTGCAGATAAGTCGGCGTTTGTTTTTTGCGAGACAGTGGTTGCACCGGAGTCGTCGCCATCATCGCGCTCAGACGTTCCAGCGAAACTTCGTACCCGACATCGAAGGCAAACATCGCCACAACCTGCCCTTGCAAGATTTGCGTCATAAATTTTCCTTTGTTGGTTTCGGGAACAGCGACTGCCGCGTCATCCTACCACCAATGAAGGGCGCGGAGTATAATCCGCGCGTCTTGAAACCACCTTAAACCTTTGAAGGAGTCAGCAGTGAGTTTGTCGGTCAAGAGATGGAACTGGTTCATCACCAAAGCTCTGGCAATCAGTGTGATTATTTTTGCCGCTTCAGCGGTTGCAAAGGCCCAAAAAGCCGATCCCAGAGACCCGAAAAACGCCGATCTGGGAGTGCAACTCCTTAAACAGGTCATCGAAGCTCGCGGCGGGGCGAAGTATCTGAACTTCAAAACCATGCTGGCCGAAGGACAGTTCACGCCCTTCGACAATGGCGTTTCCACTGTTCCTGCGCCGTTTACCTATTGGCACATTCTGTTTGGCAAAGAGCGCGTGGATTTTGGCAGAGGCAAAAAGAAAAATCGCCGGATCCAGGTCAATGTCGGCCAGACCGGCTGGGTGTATGACGGCGACGCCGAAACCCTGAAAGACCAAACCGCTCAACAGATCAAAACTCACGTGGAAGACAGTCGGTTCGATATTGATCGAATTCTGCGCACCGGTTGGAATGCTGAGGGCGTCGAAGTTCGATTTGCCGGACGCGAAGAGCTTCGTCCGGGCGAACGCGCCGATGTCGTCGCCATCAAGCTGGATTCCGACGTGACAGCTCAACTTTGGCTGGATCGCAACACGCGACTGCCGCTGAGCCTGATTTATGAGCGAACCGAAGGCGGCGGCCTGGTCAAAAACGAATACCGCTTTTTCCAATGGGTAAGCTATGACGGAGTGAAATTCCCGAACATCGTGGACTTTTACCGCGATGGCATTCAAATGAATCGAGTCAATTATTCGTCGGTAAAGCTGGACGTGCCGATCGGCGAAGAGATTTTCGCCAAACCGGCCAGCGTCAAGGCGATTAAATAACATTCGGCATTGGGCAAATGAAAATCCGCGAGATCGTTTG
>JAEUQP010000934.1 GCA_016789645.1 Acidobacteriota bacterium
GAAAACTGCGATTGCGAAGGCAACGCGCCCTGAATCGAAAACGCGCCGCCGTTATCGGATTGCACGCCGGGCAACGCCGAAATCAGTGCATACGGGCTGGTGCTGCCACCCGCGCCGCGATAGTTCGCCGGCAGATTGAGAATTTTTTGCGACTCAAACGCCGAAGAAATGGTTTGCGTTTCGGTGGCAATCGCTCCGGCGTTGGCCGTGATGTCAACCCGTGCCGTTACCTGGCCTGCGCTCAAAGCAGCATCCACACGCAAGGTTTGCCGCGCAGTCAGCGTGATTTCGGAAGTGGAAAAGATCTGAAACCCTGAAGCCGTGATTTCAATTTTATAGCGTCCGGGTTTGCTGTTGACGGCTTCATAATCGCCATTGGAATTCGTCTGGATGGTACGAACCGAGTTTTCGTCAACGTTGGTGATTTTGACCGTTGCGTTGGGAACTACGCTGCCTGACGAATCTCTGACAGTGCCCAACAGCGTGCCAAAAGTTGATTGCGCCATCGCCACCAACGACATCAGCACTAAACCGATTAGCAAGCTACTAAAATTTCGGTAGATGTGTTTTCTGCGAAGCATAACTTCCTCCTTGAGAAGTTCATGGGAAGAGGGGTTTATTGATTGTGGTAATCCCTGAAACGCCGGAAAAGCGCGCTTCAGTTTTTCGGCAAACTGGCGGACAAAACGTTCTTTTAATTGCTTGTTAGTAACTGAATTGCAATGCCTGGCATTATGTTTTGAGCGTCAGGATTGTCAAGTTACACTTCGGTAAAATTGGTTTATGAGAAACGGCGTCGCTGTGGTAAAACAACGCCTTGATCGAGCCCCGTCCGACCGACTTAAAACGTAAGTGGCGATTTCTTCACATCAAAGTCCAAACACACCATGCGAAACAAATTTCTTTGCTCCGTTGCTGCCGCGCTGATTTGCCTGATGATTTCTCAAAGTGTTTCCGTTCGACCAACGTTCGGGCAATCGCAAACGTCAACTGCCACGCTGCCTACGACTTCGCCGTCGGCAGTGGGAATGTCGCCAACGCAGTTGTTCAACATTGACACCATCGTCGAAGCAGAAATCGCCAAAAAACAATTGCCCGGCGCCGTCGTGCTGGTCGGTCGCCAAGGCAAAATCGTCTGGCGGCGTGCTTACGGCAATCGCGCGCTGGAACCGCAACCGGAAGCCATGACCACGGACACGATTTTCGATCTGGCTTCGCTGACCAAAGTCGTGGCCACGGCGACTTCGGTCATGATTCTGGTTGAACGCGGTTTGGTGAGGCTGGGCGACCCTGTTTCGCGCTACATTCCTGAGTTCGCCGAAAACGGCAAACGCGCGATCACCGTCGAACATTTGTTGGTGCACCGGTCGGGATTGACCGCCGACAACGACATCCGCGATTACGAACAAGGGCCGGAAAAGGCGATTGAAAACATCTGGCGACTGGCTCCGCTGAACGAAGTCGGATCGAAAATGATTTATTCCGACGTGAATTTCATCGTGCTGGCCGAATTGGTCAAACGCGTCAGCGGCAAACCAATAGACCAATTCGCGCGCGAAAACATCTTTGAACCGTTGGGAATGAAAGACACGGGATTTAATCCGGCGGCAAGTTTGAAAGCGCGCATTGCGCCAACCGAAAAGCGCGGCGGACCGGATCAAAATAATCACCGCGAAGGCCCGGCCCGCGAAGGCGCAACCAACCAACCCGAACGCTGGATGCGCGGCGAAGTTCACGATCCGCGCGCTTTCCTGCTGGGCGGAGTCGCCGGTCACGCCGGATTGTTTTCCACCGCCGACGATTTGGCGATTTATTGCCAGATGATTTTGAATGGCGGCGAATATCAAAGCCGACG
>JAEUQP010000937.1 GCA_016789645.1 Acidobacteriota bacterium
CGCAATTCGACGAAATCCACCAGGATGATGGAATTGCGCACGACGATTCCGGCTCCGGCGATAAAACCGATCATCGAAGTCGCCGTGAAAAATGCGTTCATCATTCCGTGCGCGGGCAGAATGCCGACCAGCGAAAACGGAATCGCCGCCATAATCGCAAACGGCGTTTTGAAGGATTGAAACCAGCCAACCACCAACACGTAAATCAACACCATCACCGCCGCGAAGGCCAAGCCCAGGTCGCGAAACACTTCGTAGGTGATGTGCCATTCGCCGTCCCACTTCATGGCGAACTTTTCGGACGTGAACGGTTGCGAAGCGACGAAGCGTTCCAGGCTGTACCCTTCAGGCAATTTCATTTTTTCAATGGCTTCGTTCAGTTGCAGGATGGCGTAGACGGGACTTTCTTCGCTGCCCGCCACATCGCCGGTCACGTACGTCACCGGCATCAGGTTTTTGTGATAGATGCTTTTATCGTTCGTTTGCTCGACGACTTTGACCAACTCTCCGAGCGGAACCAGATTTCCGCGCACGCCGGCGACTTTGATTTGCTTCAAATCTTCCACGCTGGAACGTTCGGCGCGCGGTAACCGCAGAACAATCGGCAGGTCTTCTTTTTCCGCCGGTTGATGCGCCAGCCCTACAGGCATGCCGTCAACGGCAATTCGCAATGTTGCCGCAATTTGTTCGGCGGAAATTCCGTTGAGCGCGGCTTTTTCTTTATCCACCACGAACTGGAATTTCGACTGGTCATCTTCGACATACCAATCCACATCCACCACGCCCGGCGTTTTGTCGAAAATGTCGCGGATGTTTTTTGCGATTTCCATCTGCCGCTGATAATCCGGGCCGTAAATTTCAGCGACAAGAGTTTGGAGTACTGGCGGCCCAGGAGGGACTTCGGAAACTTTGACGCGCGCGTTGTATTTTGCGGCAATTTGCTGAATCGCCGGGCGAATGCGTTTGGCAATCTCGTGGCTTTGCGCGTCGCGTTCGCCTTTGCCGACCAGATTGACCTGAATGTCGGCGACATTTGCTCCGCGCCGCATGAAGTAATGCCGCACCAGCCCATTGAAGTTATACGGTGACGCTGTGCCGACGTACATCTGGTAATTGACGACTTCGGGCACGGTGCGAATGGTGTCGGCGATCTCGCGCGTGACGGCGGCAGTTTGTTCCAGTGGCGTGCCTTCGGGCGTGTCAATGATGATCTGGAATTCGCTCTTGTTGTCGAAAGGCAGCATCTTCACGCGCACCGCCTTGAACGCAAACAACGACACCGAAGCCAGCAACAGCAACGTCACTGCCAGCAAAAACCCATATCGCCAGCGTGGCACGCGAATCAGTTTGGTCATCACGCGGCGATAGGCTTGCGTCAATCGGCCTTCCTGATTCTCATCGCCGCCGTGATGACCGCCTTCGCGTTTCAACAACCGCAAGCTCGCCCACGGCGTAACGATGAAAGCCACGAGCAACGAAAAAATCATCGCCGCCGTTGCGCCAATCGGGATCGGTTTCATGTACGGCCCCATCAATCCGCCGACAAACGCCATTGGCAGGATTGCCGCAATGACGGCAAACGTCGCCAGGATCGTCGGGTTGCCGACTTCGTCCACGGCTTCAATGGCGATGTCTACCAGCGGACGCCCTTTGTTTTCCGGCATTCGGTAATGTCGCGCCATGTTTTCGACGACGACGATGGCGTCGTCCACCAAAATGCCGATCGAAAAAATCAGCGCAAACAGCGTGATGCGATTCAACGTGTAGCCGTAGAAGTAAAACACCGCCAGAGTGAGCGCCAACGTCACCGGAATGGCGATGGCCACAATGCCCGATTCACGCAACCCCAGTGTCAGCCAGATCAACACGGCGACAGACAAAATGGCGATGAACATGTGCAACAACAGTTCGTTGGATTTTTCGCTGGCCGTTTCGCCGTAATTGCGTGTGGTGTTGACAGTCACGTCGCCGGGAATCAACGAACCTTTCAGATGCTCGACTTTTTCCAAAACCTTATCGGCAATCTCAATCGCATTTTTGCCTTTGCGCTTAGCCACAGAAATCGTGACGGCCTGTTGCACCTGCTCGCTACCGCTCGCGGTACTGACTCGCCCTGTCCCTCCGTCTCTCCGTCCCTCCGTCTCTGTGTTTCCCAAGCCGAACATCACGTAATCGCTCGCTTCTTCCGCGCCATCTTCGATTTTTGCCACATCGCGCAAATACACTGGGCGATTGTTGAACGCACTGATGACGACCGCACTGACGTCTTCCGCCGTGTGCAGAAAGCCGCCGGTTTCGACCAGATACTCCTTGTTTCCTGCGG
>JAEUQP010001051.1 GCA_016789645.1 Acidobacteriota bacterium
TCCATTTTGGCTTCGGGCGTGGTGGCCGACAGCAACTGCGAACGGGCTTCGGCAATGCGCGTGAAAATTTCTTTTTCCTGTCCGGCGTAACCTTTGACGGTGGCGACCAGATTCGGAATCAAATCCGCGCGGCGCTGCATCTGGTTTTCCACTTGCGACCATTGCGAATCCACGGCGTTGCGTTTGGTGACCAGCCCGTTGTAGCTGCTCAATCCGCAGCCACCCAAAATCAGCGCGAACAACAAAACCGCGCCCAAAACGATCAATCCTACTTTGCCCATGATGTTCTCCTCTTTCTTTTCATCCACAAAGAACACGAAGGTTCACGAAGAAACAGTTATCGTGACTACATTTCGTGTCTCTTCGTGAACTTCGTGGATGATTGTTTGGCTTATAACTTGTCCACGGCCTCGACGATGCGCGTCAGGCAATTCAGATAACTTGCAAACAGGTCTTGCGCTTCGATTTCCAGCAACTCTTTCGGTTCGTCGCGCAGACGCAGCACACTGATGAGCGGCGCGGTGTCCAAATGCAGCCGTTCGCCGATGCGGGTGGCGGTTGCCAAACGTCCGAGCGGTGGTTCTTCGCCCAGCAATTCCAGCATCGGTCGCAGGTAGCGCACAAAACTGACGATGCTTTCGGTCATCAATTTGGTCAGATCGCTGGCCGATTGGCTGGCTGGAATGGCCAACGAACGCAAGCGCAGCAATTTTCCGCGCAATTCGGATTCGGTTTCCAGTCGCAAATTCGCTTTGGAAATCTCGGCATTGGCCAGCAGGTCTTCGCCAGCCAGCACGCGGTACGCGCGTTTCATCGAGCGGAACTCAATCGGGAACACGTCCATCGAAGCGGCAAATTCCGCTTTCGTGAAAAACGTGGGCAGCGAAAATCCTTGTCCGTGCCACCATTCCATCGTCGAACGAATGTGGCGCAACGTGGCTGCGGTCAATTGCCGCGTGACAATGGCCAACTGGTAATCGGATTTTTTGGCATTGCCGGGAACGGCGATGGCTGAACCGTAGACAATCACCGAAACCAGATTGTCGTGTTCGGCTGCTGCCAACCGAGCGACCAATTCCTGAAATGTCATTTCCATAATTGAACTCCAAACACTGGAAACAGCTTTTTACCAGCTATCGCTTGCGCCGCCGCCGCCGCTTTCACCGCCGCCAAATCCGCCCCAATCGCTGCCGCCTCCGCTGTCTCCACCGCCCCAACCGCCTCCGTGCGAAGAGCCTCCGCCAAATCCGCCGCCACCACGATTGAAAATCAACGGAGCCAGCCACCAGATGGCTTCGCCCGCAATGTGTCCGGCGGAACTTCCCAACCGCCGTCGGGCGGAACGGGCCGCAATCGTCATCAAAATCATAAAGAAGATAAATACGCCGACCAGCACAACTAGCGCTTTGCCGCTGATTTCGGGAATCTCTTCTCCCCGGTAAGCGTATTGCCGGTCTTCAATGCCTTCCAGTGAAACGTTCCATTTGGCGGCCAACGTATCCACGATGGTTCGCATGCCTTTCATCATCGCGGCGGAATAATTCGCTGCCTGCAAATCCGGCCTCATATTGCGAATCATCTCTCCGGCCAATCCGTCCGGCAGGTCGCCTTCCAATCCGTATCCGACTTCCAGCCGCGTGCGTCTGTCCTGTACCACAACCAACAGCAACGCGCCTTTGTCGCGGTTGTCACCGCTTTTGGCTCCAATGCCCCAGGCGCGGTACAGATCGGTCGAATAATCTTCCAGTGGCTGGCCGCCGAGCGTCGTCATGGTCACGACAGCGATCTGGGTTCCGGTCTTTTTCTCGAAATTGAGCAGAATGTCGCCCATCTTCTTTTCGGTGTCCGGGTCAATGACGTTGGCAAAATCGTTGACGTGACCGGC
>JAEUQP010001065.1 GCA_016789645.1 Acidobacteriota bacterium
TTCATTTGCGGTGGCGCGTTTGTCGGCCTGGACAAAGTCATTCAACGGCGCATCGGGCAAAAAGCCATGGGCTTTGGCGCGAATATCCGTCCATTGGCCAATCCCGTCAGCAAAATGTCGTCGGCGGATTTGCTGGCGCAGGTGCAACCCGAAGACCTGATTCGGTATGGTTTGATTCCGGAATTTGTCGGTCGTTTGCCGGTTACTGGCACGCTGCATGAACTGGATGAGTCGGCGATGATCGAAATTTTGACCCAGCCGAAAAATGCGCTGGCCAAACAATATCAGCGACAGTTTGAATGGGATGGAGTCAAGTTGCGGTTTACGGATGAAGCGTTACGGGCAGTGGCGCGTCATGCTTGCCAGCGTAAAGTTGGCGCACGCGGATTGCGCATGATTCTGGAAGAGTTGATGCTCGAAGCAATGTACGAACTGCCCAGCCAGAAGAGAATCAAAGAATTCGTTGTGACGGACGAGATGGTCGAGAATCGCCAAACGGTCTTCCCACTTGAAAAGGCCGGTTGATGAGCTTGCCCGGCGGCAATTCCAATCTGTTATCTACAGCCGGCTCGCTGCTCAGCACTGGGCGTTTGAATGAAGCGACGAATGATCGGCATTTTTCCAACCACCTTCTGATTACAGTCGGCGGACTGTAAGGATTTTCCCAACAAGAAAATGCTTGCGGGATGACCCCAGCGGAGTCGCGTTTTGGCGACGCTTCGCGTAGATGTCCGTTTTTGAAAGTTACCCGGCTTGCCCTGATCTAACGCCGGAGATTCGTTTGCCCTGAGAGGTTACTGAAATGAAAGAGTTTCATGATGGAACGCCAGACGATGTTGCCAGTTATCCGATGGTTCCGATTCGCGATGTAGTCGTGTTTCCTCACACCAAAGCGGCCTTTGTGATTGGACGCCCGGCTTCAGTGCGTGCCCTGGAAGAAGCGATGGCCACTCATCGGTTGATTTTCTTGGCCACGCAGCACGATGCAACGGTGGAAGACCCGTCCGTGGATCAGATTTATCAAATCGGCACCATTGCGCATATCGCCAACTGCACGCGCAAACCGGACGAAGATACGATCAAGGTTTTGGTCGAAGGACGCGAGCGCGCTCGCGCGGTTCGGTTCGATGAAGTCGGCGGATTTTCTGTGGCAACGGTTCGGCGTGCTCCAATCGTAGCGGAAAACCACAAACGCAACGCGTCGTTGATTTCCCGCGTTGTCGGTCTGGTTGAGCAATATCTGAAAATCGCTCAGGAAGGCAATTTCGATCAGATTCAGGCAGCGTTGCGCGCGCCCGATCCGGGGCAAATGGTGGATCAACTGGCCGACAAGTTGAAACTTGACCTGATTGACAAACAGGCCTTGCTGGAAATTTACCCGACGCAAGCGCGATTGCTGAAGATGGTTGAAATCCTGGAAGTTGAGATTGAAAAACTCAATCTGGATCGCACCATTCAGACGCGCGTCAAACGTCAAATGGAAAAACAGCAGCGCGAATATTTCCTGAACGAAAAAATCAAAGCCATTCACAAAGAGCTTGGGCGCAAGGATGATCGTGCGGAGTTGGACGAACTGAAGGAAAAAATCGAACAGGCGGGAATGAGCGCTGAAGCCAAGGAAAAAGCTCTTGCCGAATTGCAGCGACTGGAACAGATGCCGCCGATGTCGCCCGAAACGACGGTGTCGCGAAATTACCTGGACTGGTTGCTGACGGTTCCCTGGAAAGAAGCGAGCGAAGAAAAACGCGACATCACATTGGCTCAGGAAGTGTTGGACGCCGATCATTACGGGCTGGAAAAAATCAAAGAGCGAATTTTGGAGTATCTGGCGGTTCGCCAGTTGGTGAAAACTCCGCGCGGTTCGATTCTGTGTTTTGTCGGTCCGCCCGGCGTGGGCAAAACCAGTCTGGGGCGCTCCATCGCCAAAGCCACCGGTCGCAAATTTGTGCGGTTGAGTTTGGGCGGCGTTCGCGACGAGGCCGAAATTCGCGGGCATCGGCGCACGTACATCAGCGCCTTGCCGGGACAAATCATCCAATTGATGAAAAAAGCCGGAACCGTCAATCCGCTCATGTTGCTGGATGAAGTGGACAAACTGGGACGAGATTTTCGCGGCGATCCGGCGGCGGCGTTGCTGGAAGTGTTGGATCCGGAACAGAATCACACGTTTCACGATCATTACCTGGACGTTGAATACGATCTTTCGCAGGTGATGTTCATTGCCACATCTAACGTGCTGCACACGATTCCTCCGGCGCTACAGGACAGGTTGGAAATCATTCGGCTGGCCGGATACACCGAACGCGAAAAGATGGAAATTGCCAAACGGCATCTGGTCGTCAAACAATGCGAAGCAAACGGATTGAAACCGGAACAGATCGCTTTCACCGAAGACGGATTAAAAACGCTGATCGAGTATTACACTCGCGAAGCAGGCGTTCGGAATCTGGAACGTGAAATCGGCTCGATCTGTCGCAAAGTCGCTCGCCAATTCGTCCAGCAAAAGAGGGAAGCTGACGAGCCGTTCAATTTTGTGGTGGATTCGGTTTCCGTCCGGCAATTGCTTGGCCCGATCAAATTCCGTCCGATTCGAGTCACGGAACGCAGCGAAGTCGGCTTGGTTAATGGGCTGGCTGTGACCGAAGTCGGAGGCGATGTGTTGCAGGTCGAAGCCACGTTGCTCGAAGGTTCGGGCAAAGTGACATTGACCGGC
>JAEUQP010001067.1 GCA_016789645.1 Acidobacteriota bacterium
CTGGCCTGGAGTTACGACAATCGCACCGGAGGATTTCGCGTCGTGGGCAGCGGCAACAGTTTGCGTATCGAATGCCGCATTCCCGGAGCCGACGCCAATCCGTATCTGGCGTTTGCGGCTTCGTTGGCTTCCGGCCTGGATGGAATTGCCAACAAGATCGAACCGCCGGAATGCTTCACCGGAGACATTTACGCCGCAAAATCGCTGCCGCGAGTTCCCTACACACTGGCCGAAGCCACAGACAAATTCGAGGCCAGCGAATTCAGCAACCGAGTATTTGGAGCCGATGTCGTTGAGCATTACGCGCACTTTTTCCGCACCGAACAAGCGGCATTTAATTCAGCGGTGACGGACTGGGAGCGGCGACGATACTTTGAACGTATCTGACCCACCGCTCCCGAATCGTGTTAACGAATGGATTGTCGTTTGATCTTGAACGTGAAGCGTTGGTTGAACAGACCGGTGATGTTGGTTCCAAGCAGTTCTTCTTTTACATCACCGGTCACGCCGCTCATCGTGCCGCCTCCGCCAACCAATGGGCGCAATTGCGGATTACTGCCAGCGTGCGGGCCGTCGCTGATTAACACTCGGCCATCGTTGAAAATGAAGTATTGTGTTCCGAATACCGCCGGTTCCGCGCCTGCCATAATTTCTGCAAAGTCCGCGTTGAACGTTCCGCGCAACACCCATTTGCCGATGCTGCCCGAAGCAGTATCCGGGTTGAATGTGCCGGGATTGATCAGTGTGCCTCCGACGGGCAAAGTTCCGCCCGGATAAATCTTCCCTTCGACAATAAAACTGTCTCCGCGTTTGGCGTCCGGCAATGGCGCTCCACGATTGATGCGAAACGTGCGTGCATCAGTCGCCACGTCATATGTGAGTGTCAGTGGAACGTTGTCGAAAATGTCATTCATCGCTTGCGTGGTAATCGGGTTTTGCCGTTCCTGTGCCTGCACAATAGACACACTGCTTGCGGCAGTTAACAGACAGAAAGCTGAGACAAGCAGCAAAAAAGCCGAAAATGAAGTTTGTTTGGTCATGGTTTCCTCCTATGGTTTGGTCAACAAACAGGTTCCGCCGAGAAGCTCAGTTGCTCCCCATTGGCCTGCACTACCCAACGCGACCTTTTGGTCGAGAACCCGCCACGTGATTGAAAAATTTTTTTTCGGAATTGGATTGGCTCAGACTGAGCCGAGTGCGGTGCTATACTCCACGCGCTTTCCGTTGGATACATAGCTGGCTGAAATCTATGTTGACCTCCTCCGATCAAAACGTAACGCAATTACTGCTGGCCTGGAGCCAAGGCGATCAAACTGCGTTGGAACAATTGTTGCCGCTGGTGGACGCGGAATTGCGCCGTTTGGCGCACGCTTATATGCGGCGTGAAAGCGTTGATCACACACTGCAAACCTCGGCGCTGGTCAACGAAGCCTACTTGCGTTTGATAGATCAACAACAAGTTCGCTGGCAAAACCGCGCGCACTTTTTCGGCATCACCGCGCAATTGATGCGGCGGATTTTGCTTGATCACGCGCGAGGGCATGCTCGCGCCAAACGTGGAGGCCACACGCAGATCGTTGCGCTGGAAGAAGCTGCCACTGTGCCCACAGCATCTGGTCAAAAAGCCGCTGAGTTGATTGCGCTGGATGATGCCCTGATGGAGTTGGAACACTTCGATGCGCGCAAAAGTCGTCTGGTCGAATTGAGATTTTTCGGTGGACTGAGCAACGAGGAAGTTGCCGAGGTCATGCAAATCTCGCTGCGCACCGTCGAGCGCGAATGGCAAAAGGCCAAAGCCTGGTTGCATCAAGCGTTGACTGAACAAAAGGAGGACCGTTCCGATGCCGATCTCCGCTGAACGCTGGAAGCAAATTGACGAATTGCTGGACGCCGCCTTGGAACTGCCCGCCGCTGAACGTCCGGATTTCCTAAGCAAAGCTTGCGGCCAGGATTTGGAACTTCGCCGTCAAGTCGAATCGCTGTTGCGTTCGGAAGAAGAAGCCAAAAGCTTTATCGAATCGCCCGCCGCCGCGTTTGCCGCTGAACTGTTCATCCCCCAAGATTACAGCACACAGATTGGCGCGACTCAGCCGGAACGCCAAATTCAACACTACAAAATTCTTTCGCAACTTGGCGCGGGTGGCATGGGCGAAGTCTGGCTGGCGGAAGACGTTCGGCTGAAACGGAAACTCGCCTTGAAACTTTTGCCGCCTCGTTTCGCGGCGGACGCGGATCGAATCCAACGGTTCATGCGAGAGGGGTTGATCGCTTCGGCACTGAATCATCCCAACATTTTGACGATTTACGAAATCGGCCAAACTGAAGATAGCTTTTTCATCGCCACCGAATACATCGAAGGTCGCACGTTGCGCCAGCGAATCATCTCCGGACAAATGACTTCAACCGAAGCGATAGACATTGCGCGACAAATCGCATCCGCTCTGGCTGTCGCTCACGAAGCCGGAGTGATTCACCGCGACATCAAACCGGAAAACATCATGCTCAGGACGGATGGTTTGGTGAAGGTGCTGGATTTCGGCTTGGCCAAACTGGTTGATCTTCAGAATCCGCAATCCGAAAACCACAATCGGCAACTGACTCAACCAGGCATGGTGATGGGAACGGCCAGCTATATGTCGCCGGAGCAGGTGCGCGGTCAGGAAGCCGACGCGCGCAGCGACGTGTTTTGTTTGGGCATCGTGCTCTATGAAATGCTGGCCGGCGTCCGCCCGTTTGTCGGCTCGACGATGGCAGATGTGATGTCTGCGGTGTTGACCAAAAACCCGGTGCCGCTGGCAGGAATTCCTGATCGGCTCGGCCAAATCATTGATCGCGCGCTTCGCAAAGAACCCGCCGAACGGTATCCAACTGCCAGAGAATTATTGCACGACCTGGAATCGTTGAAAGAAGAGCTCGCGCTCAATTCCCGCCAATCTCACTCCGCGCCCATTACGGCTCCACCCCGAAGGTACAAACAATTCGGCATTGCTGCGTTGGTTGTTGTGGCAATGTTGGTGACGGCGTTGATCGTTTATTCCAAAAGAACCCCGGCGCTGACTGACAAAGACACTGTGTTGCTGGCGGATTTCACCAACATGACAGGCGAAGCGGTGTTTGACGGCACGCTGAAACAGGCGCTGGCCGTTCAGTTGGAGCAATCCCCCTACTTGAGTTTGTTTCCTGAACAGCAGGCGCGCCAATCTTTGCCCTTGATGAACCGCAAACCGACTGACCCGCTTTCCGGCGAAACCGCGCGTGAAGTGTGCCAGCGCAACGGCATCAAAGCTTTGTTGGGCGGAACGATTGCGCCAATGGGCAGTCATTACGTCATCACGCTGGAAGCGATGAATTCGGTCACTGGCGAAGTCATCGCACGGCAATTGACCGAAGCCAATAACAAAGAACAGGTGTTGAAATCTCTTAGTCAGGCGGCGAGTGAGTTGCGCGCCAAGCTTGGCGAATCGCTTGCTTCGATTCAGAAATTCGACAAACCGTTGGAACAGGCGACGACGTCCTCGCTCGATGCGCTCAAAGCTTATTCGCAAGGTGTGGAAGAAAAACTCAGCGGCGATGAAATCGCAGGCGTCCCGTTTTACAAACGCGCCATTGAACTCGATCCGAATTTCGCGCGCGCTTATGCCGATTTGGCGACGGCTTATTTCAATCAGGACAGTTACGAACTCGCGACGCAGTTTTCAGAAATCGCCTACAATCTGCGCGACCGCGTCAGCGAGCGGGAAAATTTCTATCTCGCCCAGCAGTATTTTTATTTTGTCCTCGGCGATTTGGAAAAGCGAATGGAAGTTCTGGAATTGTGGCGGCGAACGTATCCGCGCGACTTCCTGCCTCCATCTTTGTTATCCAACAGCTACACAATCATCGGTCAGTTCGAGAAAGCATTGGAGCAAACGCGCGCGTCGCTGTCGCTCAATCCGAAAAATGCCACTGCGTTGAATAACCATGCTTATGATCTGGTGAACCTGAACCGGTTCGACGAAGCGACGTCCGTTTTGCAGCAGGCGATGACGCAAAAACTGGAAAATTTCTCCACACATGCAACACTTCGGGCCATCGCTTTTCTTCGTGGAGACGCCGCCGAAGCGCAGCGGCAAGCTGATTGGGCCGTAGGTACCAGGGCTGAACCGTACATGCTGGCGGAACAGGCCGCGACCGCAGGCGCTGCGGGGCAGATGCGGCAATCGCGCGAATTCACACGCCGCGCCATCGGAATGCTGGAAGGGAAAGACAACGAAGTCGCAGGCCGTTGGGCGTTTATCTCCGCGCTGCGTGAAGCGGCTTATGGAAATTGCCAGCAGGCGATAAAAGACGCCACGAAATCCGTTTCGCTGGTGCGCAATCGTTGGCAGCTAAGCGCCGCCGCCGTCGCACTGGGGATGTGCGGCGAAGCGACGCGGGCGCAAACAATCGCCGATGAACAGGCAAAGCGCTTTCCGCAAGATACTGCCATCAACACCTTGTTTCGACCGGGCGTGTTGGCCGCTATTGAAATCAGCCGGAACAATCCGCGCCGCGCCATTGAATTACTGGAACAGCCGCGTCGCTATGAACTAGGGACGTATGGGTTTCTCTGGCCAACGTATTTACGCGGGTTGGCATATCTGCAACTACGCGCCGGGCGCGAAGCAGAGACTGAATTCCACAAGTTGATTGACCATCAGGGGTTTGTCATTAACAACAACGTCTCGCCTCCATATTCGCTGGCGCAGCTTGGCTTTGCTCGCGCGTTCGCGCTTGCCGGAGAAACCGAAAAAGCGCGCCAGGCGTACGAAGAGCTGTTTATCACGTGGAAAGAAGCAGAGGCAGATTTGGCCGTGCTGCGAACGGCACGTCAGGAATTTGAACGACTGAAGTAACCACCACTACCTCAAACAAAAGAAAGGCATTTTTTTCAATGAGACTTAAAGACAAAGTTGCACTCATCACCGGAGCTTCCAGCGGCATTGGCCGCGAAGCGGCTCTGTTATTTGCCAGCGAAGGCGCGGCGGTCATTTGCGTTGACGTGAATGACGCCGAAGGCCAACAAACCGTCAATTTGATTCAGGCTGCGCGCGGCAACGCGGCGTACGTTCACGCCGACGTGTCCAAAGCCGCCGATTGCGAACAAATGGTCGCTTTCGCCGAAAACGAATTCGGCAAGCTCAACGTGTTGTTCAACAACGCGGGGATCATGCATCACAACGATGACAACGCCGTGACGACCGAAGAATCCATCTGGGATTTGACGATGGACATCAACGCCAAAGGAGTGTTCTTCGGCTGCAAATACGGCATTCCGGCGCTCAAACGTGCAGGCGGCGGTTCGATCATCAACACCGCTTCGTTCGTGGCAGTTCTCGGTGCGGCGACTCCGCAAATTGCCTACACCGCCAGCAAAGGCGCTGTGCTGGCGATGTCGCGTGAACTGGCGATCATTCATGCGCGCGAAAACATTCGCGTCAACGCGCTTTGTCCTGGTCCGCTGCGGACGGAATTGTTGATGAGTTATCTGAACACCGACGCCAAGAAACAGCGCCGATTGGTTCACATTCCGATGGGACGCTTTGGCGAAGCGAAGGAAATCGCCCAAGCCGCGCTGTTTCTGGCTTCGGATGAATCGTCATACATCACTGGCACGGATTTTCTAGTGGATGGCGGCATCACGGCGGCTTACGTGACGCCGGAATAACCTCAGCTTCAACGGAAAACTTTGAAACAGGAGGAACAGGTTTTTTTTCAGGATAAACAAGATTCAAACCTGACTGGAACTTCACAGGCCCGGATGATTTTGTAAATCCTGCCGAAAATCCTGGTAATCCTGTTTCAAAGAGTTTTTAGAAATCGGTCATCAGCGTTGCCCTTGCGGAAAAATCTTCGCCAGCGCCCAATCCATCAGCCACAGCACCAGAGTCAGCACCGCCGTATTCGCCAGCCAATACGTCCAGTAACTGGCGAACCAGTCTTTCATTCCGCCATA
>JAEUQP010001073.1 GCA_016789645.1 Acidobacteriota bacterium
TCGGCTTTGGCTTGATCCAAACCGGTTTCAATCGTCAGCGCGACGGTTCCGTGATCGCGGAACGCCGTGTAGGTCGCGGGCGGAATCGTGTTTACCGTGTCGGCGGCAATCAAGCTGTCCACGTACAGCACATCGCTGTAAGCCGGATTCTTCGTTCCCGTCGAAGCCCACAACGGACGCTGCACTTGCGCGCCTTTGGCTTTGAGCTTGGCAAAACGTTCGCTGGCGAAAATTTCCTTGAAGCGTTGGTACTGAATCTTGGCGTTGGCGATGGCGGCTTTGCCAAGCAAGGCAGTCAGCGAAGCTTTTTCCGCGTCGTCTTTGGCGTCACGAATGCGCGCTTCCAGTTGCGCATCAATCGCCGAATCAATGCGCGAAACAAACACGCTGGCAACCGAAGCGACGTGGTCAACTGGCAATCCGGCAGCGTCACGATCTTCCAATCCGCTGATGAAGGCATCGGCGACTTGTTCGTAATTTTCCAGCGCGAAAATCATCGTCACATTGATGTTGATGCCAGCGGCAATGGCCTGGCGAATGGCCGGAATGCCTTCGGGCGTAGCCGGAATCTTGATGCACACATTCGGACGATTGAGCGCCGCCCACAAGCGTTTGGCTTCGGCAACAGTCCCGTCGGTGTCGCGCGCCAGCAGCGGCGAAACTTCCAAACTGACATAACCATCCAGCTTGTTCGTGCGTTCGTACACCGGTTTGAACAAATCGGCGGCACGCTGGATGTCTTCGATGGCCAGCGCTTCGTAAATGTCGTTGACGCTTTTGCCTTCGGCGATCAGCTTTTGCATTGCGTCGTTGTAATCGGTGCTGCCCGCGATGGCTTTTTCAAAAATCGTCGGGTTGGACGTGATGCCGCGCAGGTCGTCGTTGGCGATCTTTCCGGCGATGTCGCCGTTGTCTATCAACAAACGGCGAATGTTGTCATACCAAATACTTTGGCCCAGCTTTTCTACTTCCACTAACGGATTCATTCTTTGTCTCCTCTCCAAGTAGTTCATTGTTTATCGTTGAATGCGCGCCGAACCGCCCTGCGCGAACGCTCGCACCTGCTCCAGCGAAGCCATCGTCGTGTCACCGGGGAAGGTCGTCAGCAACGCGCCGTGCGCCCAGCCGAGTTTCAAGGCTTCTGCTGCCGATTCACCGGTCAGCAATCCGTAAAAGAATCCCGACGCGAAGCCGTCTCCGCCGCCGACGCGGTCTAACACGTCCAGTTCGGCAGTCATCGAAACGTGCGATTCGCCGTTGACCCAGGCGACGGCTCCCCACGAATGGCGGCTGGTGGTATGGACTTCGCGCAAGGTCGTCGCTACGACTTTGATGTTTGGATGTTTGGCGACGACGCTGTCAATCATCCCGAAAAAGACCGAAGGATCGAGTTTGGATTTCGCCGCGACTTCGGGGCCGGGAATGCCCAACCCTTTCTGCAAATCTTCTTCGTTGCCAACCAGCACGTCTACGTTTTCGACAATGCGATTGATGACCGACGCCGCGCGATCTGCGCCGCCGGAAATCTTCCACAGCTTTTCGCGGAAATTCAGATCAAACGAAGTCACCGCGCCCGCAGCCTTGGCGGCTTGCATGCCTTCGATAATCAATTCAGCGGTGGTTTCGGACAAGGCGGCAAAAATGCCTCCGCTGTGAAACCAGCGCACGCCATCGGCAAAAATCTTGTCCCAATCAAAATCGCCGGGTTTCAGCAGTGCTGCCGCTTCATTCGATCGGTTGTAAAACACCACCGGAGCGCGCACGCCGTAGCCTTGATCGCTGAACACCGTCGCCATGTTCGGCCCGCGCACGCCATCGTGTTTGAAGCGTTTGTAAAACGGTTTGACGCCCATGGCTTTGACGCGTTCGGCGATCAATTCGCCAATCGGATAATCCACCATCGCCGTGGCCACGCCTGTGCGCATGCCGAAACAATCCGCCAGATTGGCCGCCACGTTGAATTCGCCGCCGCTGACGTGAATCTGGCAGGTCACGGCTTTGCGAAAGGGAATGACTCCGGGATCGAGTCGGTGAACCAACGCGCCCAGCGACAACAAATCCAGCGCGCCTTCCTGTTTGATCTGCAAACCATCGCTCATTGAAGTTTGTCTCCGTTGATAATCAGTAAGTCTGTCGTGCTTGTGAGAAGGGCGGATTGTAATGAAGCGATTCCGACTTGTCATCTAGAAGGTAAGACAAAGTTGCCTTGAGGCCAGAATTGCTTGGCCAAGTTTGAGCTTGATGGTAAGTTGCCGCCCGCAGTCCAAAGCCCTGAATCCAATTTTCCGAAGG
>JAEUQP010001074.1 GCA_016789645.1 Acidobacteriota bacterium
GCCTGACCTGGGCCCAATTGGCGCGAACGGTTTGGCCAATCCGCGCGACTTTCAAACGCCGGTCGCCGCGTTTGAAGACCGCGAAGGCGATTTCAAATTGGTAGCCAAATTTGGCGGAAATTTGTGGGAAGCCGAACTCGGCCATTCGCCGCTGGATGTTGTCGCCTGGCACGGCAACTACGCGCCGTACAAATACGATCTGACGCGGTTCAATACCATTAACACGGTCAGTTTCGATCATCCTGATCCTTCGATTTTCACGGTGCTGACTTCGCCAACCGACACACCTGGAACCGCAAACTGCGATTTCGTGATTTTCCCCGCTCGCTGGATGGTCGCGGAACACACCTTTCGCCCACCGTATTTTCACCGCAACGTGATGAGCGAATACATGGGGTTGATCTGCGGCGTGTACGACGCCAAAGAAAAAGGCTTCGCGCCCGGCGGAGGCAGTTTGCACAACTGCATGTCGGCGCACGGTCCCGACGCCGACACCTTTGAAAAAGCCAGTGCCGCTGAACTCGCGCCGCAGCGGTACGAAAACACGCTGGCGTTTATGTTCGAATCGCGCGCGGTCATTCGCCCGACAAAATTTGCGATGGAAACCCCGGCCTTGCAGCACGACTATTTTGAATGCTGGCAAGGTTTGAAGAAACATTTCATCGGCATACAATAATGCTTGATCCGAGGAGTTCGAGCTTATGTCAAATCAAGCAGTTCAAATTGCAACCACATCAAACGGCCAGAACAAATTGTCACCTCGTCTGCATCCGCAACGACCGGCCATCACCATTAATCCTGAAAAGCTGAGCGGCGCACCAACCATTGCCGGAACGCGATTGCCAGTGACAGCGCTGATAGATCACTTGTTGTTGGGATACAGCATTGACCAATTTGTGGACGAATTTGACGGCGTGGATCGCGGCGACGTTCAAGCAGTGTTGTTGAAGATCAAAGAAGCTCTTGAGCAAGGCTGGCTGGCTGAAAAGGTTGATTATTGATGCGAATCCTGTTCGATCAGGGCGTCCCCAAAAAACTTCGCCACGAATTGCCCGGTCACGAAGTCAGGACGGCGTATGAAGCCGGGCTGAGCGATTATTCGAACGGCGAATTGTTGCGAGCCGCCGAAAAAGACTTCGACGTTTTGGTTAGCACCGATTCCAACATCAAATATCAGCAACATCTTCCAGACTTCGACATTGCTTTGATCGTCCTTCGAGCTTTCACTAATTCGCTCGTTGATTACCTGCCGCTGGTTCCGCAACTACTGGAAACGCTTCAAACCACAACTCCTGGTTCGGTTGAATACCTTTACGCTGATGAACGTTTAGCTCACAAAGATGAGTTGAAAGGCCAGAAATAATGAAGGCAATCATACGAGATTTATTGACCCGCCTGATTGATTACGCCGGGCTGTTCCCACCTGCCGCGCTAGACATGCAATCAGCCGTAAAGAACTACGCTTCATACCGGAAAAGCGAAAATTCCAGATGGTTGGGCCGATTCATCGTCCCAGTTGTTAGGCTGGATGAGTTTGAAGATGCTGCAGGAGGCATCTTGCCCGACGGCGGTTGGGAAGGTGATGATTTCTGGCGATTGAGCGCGCTGACGGGATCCGATCTTTCATCCAATCTGAACAGGATAGCTAATTTCAATCACAAATATGCCACTCTGGATTCGCGCGCGGGTGTGGCAATCATTGACACAATTGAAACCAAGGCTGAAAGCTCTTCAGAAATCGTGGCAGCCAAAAAGCTGATACCGGAAAAACTAACGACCTATTTTGAAATTCCGATCCACGAAGACCCGACGGAGCTAATCCAAACCATCGGCGCGGAAGGCGCGTTTGCCAAAGTCCGCACGGGTGGGGTGACGGCAGACGCCTTCCCTTCGTCGCAAAATTTGGCCCGGTTTCTCGCCATTTGCGCCAAAGAAGATGTGGGATTCAAAGCCACCGCCGGATTGCATCACCCCTTGCGTTCGGTGAACC
>JAEUQP010001131.1 GCA_016789645.1 Acidobacteriota bacterium
GTCACGCATGCGCACGTGCTCTTGCCACGCTTGCAGCCGCGCATTCCCGTCAGCGGAGGTGCTGCTAGTGATCGCAACAAAGAGGACAAGGCTCAGCAGTGGCACAAACGACAGACGTAAGAGTAAATGCTTCATTGATTCGATTGGGTACGCACGCGCCCTCGCGTGCAGTCTCGGCAGAAAGTACATTGATGCCGAAGGGTTCTCTTTCAGCTTCGTTCCGTCCTGTGCCACACCAGCACGCGAGGGCGCGTGCATATCCAGACTCATTTCTTCACCTCTGCCATCCAATTGACCACCACATTGATGGGCGCACCGGCGGTGTCTTCTAAGCGCGTGATGACGAGAAACCGTTGCCCGTCGCGCGTCACGACATAACGGTTTCTGCCTATATTGATAAAGGGTGTCTCGAATAGCAGTTTCGGCACGCCCGTCTCGAATGCGTTGGAGCCGCTTTTTACTTCCACGGCCATCAGCTTTTTGTCTCCGGCGACAAAGAACAATTCTTTCCCATCGCGCCGCCATTGTGGCTCCCAACCACCAGCCACAGAGACCTGCCACTTACGCTCAAACTGCGGAAAGGTCGCCACGTAAACTTCAAACCTGCCTGATTCATCCGAGCTGTAGGCGACCCACCGGCCATCGGGCGAGATTGTGGCTTGCCACTCAGTGAACTTTGTTTGCAGGAAGATCCGCGGCTTACGCTCCCCTTCCAGTGGCAACAGCCACAGATCGTCCAACGTCTTCCTATTGTCATCAGGATTCGTGTTGTAGAGCAGCAGTCGGCCATCGGGCGATAAATCCTCTACGTTCTTGATCTCGGGCGAGGTGTAAAGCAGCTCTTCTTCTACTGCCGCGTCCACTTTCTTTTGAAACAGGTCCCTTGGCCCTTTGCGGTCTGAGGTAAAGAAAATCCGGCTGCTGTCGTGCGACCAAAGTGGATTCAGATCATCCGCCGGGTCAAAAGTGAAACGCGATTTGGCGCCGCGCCCCAGATCGAACAACCAGATGTCACGCTTCCCGGCAATCGGGTCACGAATTCCTACCGCCAGGCGTTTGTCGTCTGCTGAAAGACTCGGCCCGCTGTAATTGGCTGGCTCCCCTACTGCCCCAAGTTGCTTGCCCGTGCGGTCAAACCAAATCAGTTGTGGGGGCTGGCTTGTGCCACGCTGAAAAGCGAGTACGCCACTTTCCGAAAGACTGAAGTTCGTGTAATCACTGGAGATTTGTACCTGATCCGTAATCAGAAACGGTTCGCCGGTTAGCTTGCATGTGTTGCTATCGAAGGCTTGCCCCATTACCGCGTTATTCCTGGCAAAAAGCAGATAGCCCGACGCGTATAGGCTGGTGTTGTAGAACGTGTTGAGCACCAGCTTCGTTGCTTTGTCTGAGAGGGAACCGACATAAATGCCTCTGTGCTCTGGTTCTTTGCTGGAAGAATAATAAAGGAAGTGTTGGCCATCCGGCAGAAATTGCGGCAAGATTTGAGAATTCTCTTCACGCGTGGCGTCAAGCGGTGTCAAAGTCGAAGGGACACCACCCGTAGCTGGCACGCGGTAAAGCATGAAGACCCCTGGCGTCCTAAAGTATCCTGAGAAAATAATATCTCCAGCCCAATTCCACGCGCCCCCCCAGAACCCCCCAAAACCCTCCGAAGATGACCGAACTTCGCAAAGCGTTTGCGGTGGTCCGCCCGACAACTCAATCCGTTTCAGTTTCCCATCACTGAAAAACCCGATGGAACGGCTGTCCGGCGACCAAAAGGGTGCTACCGCGCCCGCTGTATTCGGTAACGCCTGGGCGGTAAAAGAATTCAGCGGCCGGAGGTAGAGCAGACTCTTCCCGTTTGCATCGGCAGCGGAAAAAGCAAGTTGTTGCCCGTCGGGAGAGACGGCAAAACTGGTGAGACTGGTTTTTTCCGGCAGGAATTGCGTAAAGCGCACCACTCGCGCTTCGGGTGGCGCCCCCTTGAACCAGATAAGGCCCAACGCCAGCATTGCCAGCAGGGCAAATGCTCCGGCGGCAATCCACGCGATGCGAAAATCGCGCCAACCGCCGTGCCTCGGCCTAGTTATTGTGTTCAGCGTCTGCACAGCTTCTGTCCGATTCGCGCCCGACGAACTTGGCAGCGCCAACGCTTCGAGCGCAAAGCCCAGATCGTGCGCCGAGTGAAACCGCATCTCCGGCTTCTTTTCCAAACAGCGCCGCACGATCTTGTCGAGTGCGAGCGAAATCTTTGTGTTAGTTTCGCTGAGTTCTACAGGCTCTTCTTTCAGGATCGCGTTCATCACTTCCACCGCCGAATCGCCAGCGAAGGTGCGCTGTCCGCTCAGCATTTCATGCAAAATCACGCCAAAACTGAAGATGTCGGAACGATGATCTACGTCCCGTCCGCGCACCTGTTCCGGAGACATGTAGCTGACCGTTCCCATAACCGTGCCGGGATCGGTGATTTTCTTTTGCGTGGCGGCTTGCGTATCCACGGCTTCATTGGGTTGCGGGCGCAGCTTGGCCAATCCGAAATCCAGAATCTTGACGCGGCCATCGGCGGTGACGAAAAGGTTTTCGGGTTTCAGGTCTCGATGGACGATGCCTTTGGCGTGCGCGGCGGCAAGTCCATCGGCGATTTGCCGCGCGTACTCAATGGCTTTCTTTGGAGCAATCGCGCCATCTTCAAGCTGCGCTCGCAGTTCCTCGCCATCGAGCAATTCGGCGACGATGAAGGGCGCACCGTCGTGCGTGCCGATGTCGTGAACAGTCAGGATGTTGGGATGATTGAGCGCCGAGGTCGC
>JAEUQP010001153.1 GCA_016789645.1 Acidobacteriota bacterium
TTGAGCCGCGAAGCGCTGATCTTCGGTCATGTAATCTCCGGTGAAGCCTTCATTGATGTAACCCAAATGAGGAACAGGCCGATTCGGATCGCTGATGTATTCGTCAAAGCCGTTGGCTTCGGTTGGCGCGTCGGTTTTGAGCGCTCCGTTGGCCTGAAAATAAAGCGTCATCGGTTTGGCTTCTTTCGGCGGCCAGGCCGGCAACCGTCGCCATTCGTTCAAACCGGTCAGGAACATGAACGCTTCCGACAATTCAGTTTTCTTGTCTTTCAGATGGCGCATGAAAAACTCGAATTGAATTTGTTCGCGGAACACCGCACCGGTTTTGACGGCAAAATTCACGTTGCCGAGTTTGTCGCCATCGCCGCGTCCCCAACCGCCGTGCGACCACGGCCCCATCACAATCATGTTTTCCGTGGTTGGATTTTCTTTTTCGACCGCGCGGTAAATGTGAAACGGCCCCATCGGGTCTTCGGCGTCAAACCATCCGCCGACGTTCAGCACGGCGCAATTGACGTTCTTCATAAACTTCCACAGCGAACGTTTTTGCCAGAATTCGTCGTAGTTCGGATGGTCAATGATTTCCTGCCAGTAAGTGGCTTCGCCGCCGAACAGCTTTTGATTCCATTCGGACATCGGCAACGGTAGTTTCAAATAGAAGTCATAACCATCGGGCGTTCCCATGTCGAATTGCGTGCGAGGCTTGGGCGGCTCCGGTTTGTCTCCGCGCGGACGAAAGCTGGAATAAAAGCCGAAGTTTGCCGAAAGCATAAATGCGCCGTTGTGATAAACGTCGTCGTTGATGTAGTAATCGGCCGTCGGCGCTTGCGGTGAAGCGGCTTTCAACGCCGGATGCGAATCAATCATGCTGGCCGCGACGTGAAAGCCCGGTTGCGAAACACCAACCATTCCGGCTTTGCCGTTGTTGTTCGGAATGTTTTTCAGTAACCATTCAATCGTGTCGTAAGTGTCTGTACTTTCGTCAATGTCTTTGTTGGAGCGTTTGGCGGGAACGTGCGGGCGAACTTGCTGAAATTCGCCTTCGGACATGTAACGGCCTCGCGCGTCCTGATACACAAAGATGAAGCCTTCTTTTTCAAAATGCTCCGAAGGGCCAAGCGAAGCGCGGTATTGGTCAATTCCATAAGGAGCGACGCTGTACGGCGTGCGCGTCAGTAAAAACGGATAACTCCGCGACGTGTCTTTCGGCACATAGATCGAAGTGAACAACCGCACGCCATCGCGCATCGGAACTTGATACTCATACTTGGTGTATCGCTCGCGCACTCGGTCAGCGCCGGATTGGGTTGGCGTTTGCGCCCAAGAAGGTAGAAGCAAGAAGGTCAGGAAAAAGATTACACTCGTTCGTTTCATCAAATCGCTCATGGTTTTCCCTTCAATATCAATCTCTCAATTGTTGCGCCAGCGAGTTCAAAAACGTGCCAACGTCCGTCACCACGCCGACCGTTTGCGCGGAACCTCGATCTGATAGTTTGGTGACGACCGCAGGATTGATGTCCACGCAAACCATCCGCACCCACGACGGAGTCATATTGCCAACGCCGATGGAATGCAGCATCGAAGACAAACAAATCACCATCTTCGCGCCTTCGATTTGCTTGGCGTACTCTTCCTGAGCCTGTATCAAATCCATTTCCGTGTCGGGCAGCGGCCCGTCGTCACGAATCGAACCGGCCAGCACAAACGGCACGTTATGTTTGACGCATTCGTACATGACGCCTTGTTTCAACACTCCGGCTTCGACTGCGCCGCGAATCGAACCGTACCGGTTGATGGTATTGATCGCGCGCATGTGGTTTTTGTGACCTTCTTCGATGGGGTTTCCGTGTTCCAGGTCTACGCCAAGGGATGTGCCGAACAGTTGATGCTCGATGTCGTGAACGGCGATGGCGTTTCCGGCCAGCAACGCATCCACAAAGCCTCGGCGGATGATTTCGCAAAATGCCTGCGTGCCTCCGGTGTGAATGACAACCGGGCCAGCGACAAAAACGATGCGCCCGCCATCGGTTTTGATCTGACGCATCATCTCGGCAATTTTGCGGACGGCGGTTTCCGTTCGCCGTTCGGAAGAAATGTCGTTCGCCATGAACGCGAACCCGTGCCGGTCGCGTTCCTTGAACTCTGGCTGGATGCGAATGCCGTGCGCGCCGCAGACAATCATTTCGCCCTGTTTGACATCGCGCAGCTTGCGGCATTCGACTTTCCAGGCCGATTCGGTCGCTGCTAACCCGGTCGCTACCGCTCCCGGTTCCGTACCGCTGATGACGATGACGGCGTCCATGCGCTGTTTGCCGACTTCCAGCCAGGAACCATTCAACCGAACAAACGTTCGATGATTCGTCGTCGAATAAAAATCATCCGGCACCACACGATCCATTGGCGCGGGTTTGAGCGTCACGTCGTGAACCTGTTTTTGATAACAGCCCAGTTCGATCAGTTCTTCGAGCGTTTTGTTCAGGATGTCTTCGCTGGGCGCGATGACGCGCAATTGCAATTGGGAAAATTCGTCATTGGTGCGGCCAAGACGGAAATTCAAAACTTCATACACCGCGCCGCATTCGATAACGCGATCCATGACTTTCGACAAAATCTGCGAATCCACCAAGTGGCCTTCGGCTTCGACGATTTGAGAGTGATTCATAAGGTTAGATTTTGATTGTATTTTGAGAAAAAGCTTTGAACTACGAATGGTCACGAAGTCTCACGAATGTAAGTTTGCAGCAATTCGATGCCACTCAACAATGCTGTGATTCGTGAACATTCGTGTGAATTTGTAGTTTTTGATTGCCCTCAAGGCAGCCGTTCCATTTTGACCTGGGTGATGCGGCGACTGGCGACGGTTTCGACCGTAAAGCGCGCTCCGTTATGTTCGACAGAATCGCCTTGCGACAGCAAGCGCCCGGCGCGGGCCATCAAAAATCCGGCAACCGTGGTGTAGGCGTCGGATTCGGGCAGATTCAAATTGAATTTGCGATTGGCTTCGCGGATGGAAAGTCCCGCGTCCAATGTAAACGAATCTTCGTTGGGCGGGAACGCGGACTCGGCCAGCCTTTCGTCGTGTTCGTCTTCGATTTCGCCGACGATTTCTTCCAGCAAATCTTCCAGTGTCAGAATGCCTTCGACGCCTGCGTGTTCGTCCACCACAATGACCAGATGAATGTGATCGCGCTGCATACGACTGAGCACATTTCCTAACCTCGCTGTGTCCGGAATGAAAACCGGTGGGCGAAGGATGGTTTTCAGGTCGAATTCATCCTGCCGCAGCATGTATCCCATGACGTCTTTGCTGTGAACGATGCCGATGATGTTGTCGAACTGTTCCTGGTACACCGGCAACCGGGAATAACCGGAAAGTTGAAACTGTTGGACGACTTCCGCAAATCCTGCGTCTAGCTCAATCGCCACGACTTTCGTGCGCGGAATCATGATTTCCTGCGCCGTCAATTCCGAAAACTCGAACACGTTGTGGATCAATTCCCGCTCTTCGGTTTCCAGATTGCCGGATTCATGACTGAGCGTGATCAAGTGCCGCAACTCTTCTTCGGTGTAAACGGTGTGATGGCCGGGGCGGAAATTCACGCCGAACAGCTTCAGCAACTTGATGCCGGATTTATTGATCAGCCAGATGAACGGTTTGAACGTGCGATAAAACAAATCCAGCCCGCGCGCCGTCGCCAGCGCGATCGCTTCGGCTTTTTCAATAGCCAGAGCTTTCGGCGCGTATTCGCCCAGCACCAGATGCAGGTACGTGATGACGGCCAACGCGATGGCCACCGCAATCGAATGCGAAATCAAGGTCGCGGTTTCGCCGGGAATCAGTTGTTGGACAATCGGTTCCAGCAAATGCGCCAGCGTGGATTCGCCGACTGCGCCGAGCGCAAGACTGGCCAACGTGATGCCGAACTGGCTGGCCGAGAGCATGGCGTCCAGATGATCCAGCGCGTGCAGCACGGCGAGGGCGCTGCTTTTTCCGCGAGCCGCCAGCGTTTCGATCCGCGAGCGGCGAACGCTGACCAGCGCGAATTCCACGGCGACGAAAAAGCCGTTGGCCAGAACCAGAGCCAGAATGGCCAGAATTTTGATCAGAACCAGAGTCATAAACGGGACGCGGATTATAACTGAGCCGTCCGTTTACAGCTAAACCCGAATCAGGCAGGCAATCCGGTGGCGACTCCTGGCGCTGTGAGGCTGTGGATGATGGAAATGTTTCTCTGGGGCAAACAAAGCTGCGCCGACCGCTGCTACGGCGCGCGCCCGCTTCGCCGAGCCTTGCAGCGATACGTCGAAGACCCGCTCTCCGAGAGCTTTGATCGAAGGCCGCCTGACCGGCTCATCGCTGATAGAAATTTACAAAGCCGATAAAGGCACCCTGGCAATTCGCCTTCTAGCGGAAGAAGGCTTGGCTGATTTGAAAACTCTCTGGCAGCGGGCGAAAGCAAATGCGGTCACGGTTTAACCCTGATTATGTTGCCTTCGCGCATTGGTCGCTCCCATTCTTCATAAAACTTTTTGATAATCTCTTTCTGCTTTGCGGCTTCTTTTTGATTGCCGACTTTCAAGTACAAGTCATAGAGATATTCGTTCGGCCTGATTGAATTCGATGGTTTTTTCGCGGCAGCTTTCTTGAAATACGAAATTGCTTCCTGATTACGGTCCATTTCCATATAAATTCTGCCGCGCATTTCATCGGCTTCCCCTTGAGAGTTTCTTATCGGGTTTTTATTGATGTAATCCAACCACCGCTCGCAGATGGCTATGGCTTCAGACTGCCTGCCAAGTTTCTTGTGCAGCGAGGCTATGTCTATTGATGCTCTGAACGCAGCTGGGGAAATCGGCTGGAAATCAACGATCCGCTGATAAGCCTTGATGGCTTCTTCATAGCGTTCTTTCTTTTCATAGTAGTCGGCAATTCTTTGCAAATCATAAACGGGATTGGCTGCAACATCTTCAGGGTCAAGAGACCTGATTTCAATGTCTACTTTGACTCTTTCTTCCAGCATCAGAATCGCATTTTCCTCCTGGCCTAATTTTTCATACATTGAGTGCATATTTAAATAAACGATGCCTTTAACGTCTAAGTCTGGCCTGACTTGAATTGCTCGCTTAAACCAATCAATAGCTTCGTTGACTTGCCCTCGATCTCGGTATATTCCAGCAATAGAGTAAATTGCCTCAACAAAGTCAGGCTTTATTTCCAGTGCCTGCTGAAAATGCGTAAGAGCCTGCGCAAGCCTGCCAGTGGCCCAGTATGCCATTCCAAAACCGTAAAGGACTTCCGGGGATGTTGGTTGAAGTAAGTGAGCCTTTTGATACTCTTCTATTGCCTTTCCATGCCGATTGTGGAGCAGGTAAGCGGTTCCCAAACGACAATGAGCCAACCAAGAAGAAGGATTTTTTGCACATCTTCTTCATATTGTTCTAGTTTGTGATTGGCGTCGCGACGAACATAGTTTTCCGGCAACCCAAAATTTATGACGCCTGAGATGACAGCTTCATCACCAGAAATCGGAGAAAACTCCCAAGCTTTAGCGGCCTCAATCGCTGCATCTTTTAGAAGAGAAGACCCATTTATGCCACGTGCTGCAATAACTTTCCCAGCATTGTTAACCTCAATTGATACAAACACACCATATCCAGGGCGTGTAATTATTGACATTGACTCTTGAGAATAAATCGGGTCAATCCGTTTTTTTACCAAACTAAGCAGTTCTTTCTCTGATAAAACTCGGTGGCCGCTCTGCTGTTCGAGGCCGGCATATTTGCCATCCTCCGTTGCTATTACCTTCGTTTGATCTACACCAAAAATCAGTAAAACAGCCAAAGCAAAATGGTGTTTAGACGTACGCATTGCAAGCACTCCAACTCTTGCTCGGCCTCGCTTGAGCCGTTCCTTACACAGTCAGCTAATTCCTTACTCTATATTCCAATGTCGCCCATAGTCTTTGGTGTGAAGCTCTCGCACTTGTCGGCTAGCAACCGATGTGAGTGTCATTATTCCGGTTCCATCCGGCGCAAGTCGCACTTCTTTGATGATTACAGGATTACTTTGCCAGTCAGGAAAATCCTTTTCAGCGTCCCAAATGAACCACGTCGCACCAGCGTCCATAGTGGCAGCATACTTACTTAGCATAAAAACATATCCAACTTGATCGTTTACAATTCGAACTTGCTCGCGCGGGATAGGATCTGGGTCATCATGCCGGACAGTCATGATCTCTGTCCACCTACCCGACCCCGCGGCGGCTATCTCAAAAACATAGTAAGCTCCACCAACTAGCCTGAAGCTTCTTTCAGCGTATTTAATAACGCGAAGCCTAAAGGCATTACCAGTTACTTCCCATCTCTCCTTGACCTCTCCCAGGGAGGATAGGGGGGAAAATACACTAACCACCAAGGTAATAGCGACCAAGCATACAATAATTAGCAAAGGAATCTTGAAGCGATTCATAATAAATTCATCCTCCATGTGTGCCACTGAGGCTGATTGCTACTGACAGACTTGCGATCTTATGATGTTCGCTAAAGTCCGGTAACCTGATCGTGCAGGATGCTTAACCTGGTAGCGTTCTCCTCGGATATTTCCTCCTGTTGTATAAGCAGGGCTTGGAACAATTTCCTCTGCGCCAAGATGTGTGCTCACTCTGTTAAGCGCATAGTCGGCACGAGAGTCCGCCGGGTTATTACCGTGCTCGTTACTATTCATTGCGATAAGGCCCGCCGTGGCACCCAAGTTGTAACCAGCGATAAGACCCCCAGTAAAATGACGGACTTGATTACTAGGGTCGACGAACTCCGGTTTGAAACCGTTGGCTGTGAATCTGGTTCTAGCAGCCATATTGGCAGTTCGTAACAACTCGCTAATACTACTGTCGTTGCCTGCAGTGAATGTCCTTGCCATCTCATCCATAAATTCCTTATGTGTGGTTGATTTGTCTGCTATCCCCTGCACCATATCTACAAAACGTTGACAATCAGTTCTAGTATCCTGTGATCCTGGGGATTGTTGCGCTCTATCTTGCTGCCCGCCAGTTAGCCCGAACCCTGCTCCTAAAGACTTGTTGAGCCTTCCATACCGCCCCATTACCATCGCTAACGGCCCGATTTGCGCTTCTCTTGAGCCTGTTCCTCCTGCCCACACTCCGCCTTTGAGATACTTGGCTCCGGTCGGCACGAAACCATACCAGCCGCCTTCCCAATCTATGACATAGGTTGGACTGTTCGGCATTTCTACCAAGTATGCCGGATCCCAAGGCGCATGTTGTCCAGTCGCATTATTGAGCATTTTCTGTGCAACATTGCACGGCGCTTCCACATAATCCGCATAGCACTTGCCGGAGGGTTCCATGTATTGCCCGCTGACGAACGTGAACGGCGCGGGAATATCAAGCGGTTGCGGCGGTTGGCTGATTCCCACATAAGACCCCAGCGGATCAAAGGTCATTTCGCCATACGAATAATTCACTTGTTGGCCGCTGCTGTTGTTCAACTGATATTCGGCAAAATAATTGCCGACCGTAGGGTTGTGGTAAGTCCAGATGACGCGTTTGTCTCCACTCGCCTTGTGGGCTTGTTCCTGGAAGCCGAGTTGGACACCTTTCAGATAGACGTAGCTCTTGCTGTAATACTTCAGCGGATCGTTCGCCGCCAAGGTCGTCAAATCCTTGAACTCGGCCAGCACTTTGCCGCCCAGCACGGTGGAACGGATCAGGAAGTAATTGCAAAACAGACTGTAACTACCATTGACCAGGCTCCCGGTGGATGTTTTGTAAAAGACCTTTGCGCCGTCGCCATCCTGGTAATTTTCCCGAATCCTGACCAAACCGGATTCGCCGCTTTCAAACTGCGTAAAGAGCCGACTGGCCGCATCATAATGCATGTACGGATCGTTGCTGGTTGTGTAGCCTTTGACGTTGCCAGCCGCGTCGAACGTCATGTTGACGTCGCGGTCGTTGGTGTAGGTGGTGGAAAATGCTGTCAGAGCATTGCTCCAATGCGACCCGGTGCGCGCGGTCGTGTTTCCCCAAACATCGTAATTGTACGTCAACGAATACGGGCTTGAGGTCGTTTGCGCGGTTCCGCCCGCGTGGGCTTTCTTCAATTGGCCAACGTTGTCGTATTCGTATTTCCGCAGGAAGTTGCTGCCGTAATGCAGGTCTGTGACTTCCTTGACCAGCCCATCATTGTAATAAGCATGCTGAGTCGTTCTGCCGCCGCCGGTAAAGCTGGTCAGGCGCAAACGAGAGTCATAGCCCATAGCGAAACTGCTGTTGCCGCTCAAGGTGCCGTTGGCGAATTGTTTGATGCCGCCCCAGGCGCGGTGTTTGATGTTGCTGGCAAATGTGCTGACATCGCGGTTCGTCCATTGATTGACATCTTTGTATCCGGTCGCGGTGATGCCGGTTTCCTGCCCGGCCTTGTCGCGGTTGTAAGTCACGACGGCGTTCCACGGATCGGTGAGTTGCTTCAACTCGCCCGCCAGATTGTATTCGTATTTCAAGGTGAACGATCTGGAAACTGCGCTCACATCAAACAGCCGCGTTTCTTCTTTCAGCCGGCTGAGTTGATCGTAAACATAATCCACTCGCCCCGGAGCGTCATCCATCCAGGTTCGATTCCCAGCTTCGTCATAACCGAACGTCACGTTGGCCGAAGGAATCGGTAGTAACGGCAGCGGCGAAGGCAAAACAGCATTCGGCATCGAATCATAAGCAATACCTGTCGGCAGCTTTCGATTGTTGTATGAATACGTCGCGGTGACGTTGCGCGGGTCGGTCGCTTTCCACAACGTGTCGTCGCTGTTGTAAAGATAAACGTTGTCGGCGGTTTCAATCGGGCGGCGTTGCTTCCACAATCGTCCGTGTCCGTCGTAATTCAGGTTTGTGATCTGGCATGTTGCGGACGGACAAGCTTCGTTGCCAGTAGCCGTGCCGCTGTATTCTTTCACGCTGGTGATCTGGTCACGCACGTTGTAAACGTTGATCGTCGTTGAATACGGAGTCCCGTTTTCCCAATTCAACACCTGGGTTTTGACGACGCGGCCAAGCGTATCGCGGAAAACTTTCTGCTGACGTTTTTTGGTTTCAGGCAAACCTGTATTGGGATTCGTCACGACCGTGCCTTCATCAGTAGTCGTTGTGACATCATTTCCCGCACATCCACAGCCTGTATAACTCACGCTGCGAGTCGTCGCATCCTGGTTAGTGGAAACGAGCGGGCGGCCTTGCCAGTCGTAGCTTTGGAAGCTCCAGGCCCAGCCTGCTGAGTCGTCGCCGACGGGATTCCAGACGCTATTGATTTCGGTCGGGTTGGAGACCTGAATCAGTCTGCCCATCGTGTCGTAGCCATTGTAAACGCCT
>JAEUQP010001173.1 GCA_016789645.1 Acidobacteriota bacterium
ATTTGAGGCGTCGCACCTGGTGGTCAGGTGTGGCGGCGCGCTGCAATCGCAACATCGGTTGATGCCGATTGGCTGGGTGACAGGTTCCGAACACAACCGGGTTCACATCGAACAGACGGAAGACGAATTGACGGCACTGCCGAATTTCGAAGTGCAGCATTACGTTCGGCTGAACCAACTCGATCAGGAGCAACTGGAACATCCGCGTTCGAAGATCAGACCGGCGGATTGGATCAATTACCTTGTCCCGCTGGTCGCGCACGCGCTCGGCGATCCGTACGATCCGCCCGGAGTTCGTGTCACAGAACCGCTGTTGTCCCCTTCGGAAAGCGCCATTCGCCGAGGGCTGCTGGTCGAATCCAGTGATGGTTACAAAGTCGGCGAAGTGCAGGAAGTGTTGTTCAGCGAACCGGATTGGCGGTTGAGCGGCGTGGTCATTGCGCGCGGGTTCATCCTGACGCACCCGATGAAAGTCGCCGCCGATTGGATCACCAAAATCACGCCGGAAATGATCCTGCTCAATCGCACCAAAGCGCAGGTCGAAGAATGGGAAAAACAGCAGAAGTAATCTTGCTTGGCGTTACCTTTTGCGCAAACGCACAAAGCTCACAAGAGCCTAAAATGGTTTTGTAAGCTTTGTGCGTTTAAATTCCCGCTTACTCGCCTACATAACACTTTAGTTTGAATCTTGCTCACATGGATTTTCCCTGATCGCGCCGTTTCAGCACCGGGCGGTTGCCTTTTTTGATTTCCGGGTCTTGCCTCTGGTTTTTCGAAGCCGCGCGGTATCCGTCACGCGCACGAACGATCAAACTTTGATATTGACTGGTCGGACTGATCCGAACTTTGACGCGGCGATACGAACCGTCCTGCGCGGCATTGGTCGGGTAATAACTGATGGCGTACTGTTTGCGAAGCTCTTCGGCAATTTGGGCAAAGGCGCGGCTCAGCAAGGTCAACGAATAGGCTTCATAAAACCGCCCGCCGCTGCGATTGGCGATATCTTCCATGAACTGTTTGCCCCGGGCGGTATCGGCGGATGGCAATCTGCCGCGCGAACGGTTCTGTCCCGGCAACTGGTACGTAATGAACGGCCAGCGAGGGCGGCCAATCGGCGGAGTTCTGCCGGGAACGCTGATCGGCGGAGTTCCGCCGGGCCCTCCCATCGGGCCGCCTGCATTGTCATATCCCGTGTCGTAATACACCGAATACACCAGCGAATCTGATTCTTCGACCAGTTGCAACGCACGGCGAGCGGTGTATCGGCTGGAAGTATCCACGCCGTCGCTGAACAGCACGATCGCCTTGCGTCCCTGCACCTTGCTCAGCACGTCATTGATAATCAGGTCAATCGCATCGTACGCGCGCGTGCTGCCGCCTTGATTGACGCGGTAAATCGCGTTGCGAATGATGTCGCGCGAATTGGTGAAATCGCACCAGACTTCGATCTGACTGTCGAACGAAGCGATCATCACCTTGTCATCGCGGCGCAACTGCTGGACGA
>JAEUQP010001175.1 GCA_016789645.1 Acidobacteriota bacterium
TCAATTGCCGCCGCTGCGTTTTGGTGAGAACGAACGCTGAATTCGTCAGCCTGTTCACGAGTGATTTCGTATTTGCGGGCCAGGTTTTCAGCCGTCAAACCCATGTTCAAATACGTGTCGGGATAGGTGTCCACCAGCGAAGCGTTCGGCGACAGGTTGTAACCGCCCATCGGCAACAACGACATGCTTTCAGCTCCGCCGCCAATGGCTACGTCAGCCGAACCGACCATGATGTGTTCGGCGGCTTGAGCAATTGCCTGCAAGCCAGACGAACAAAACCGATTGATCGTAATGGCCGAAGCTGTGTTCGGAATTCCGGCCAGCAACGCCGCTTGCCGAGCCATGTTCATGCCTTGCTGAGCTTCGGGCGTCGCGCAGCCGATGACCACGTCTTCGATTTCTGATGGATTGAGCTGCGGCGCATCGGCCAACAGCTTTTTGATGACGGCGGCGGCCAGATCATCGGGTCTGGCGTCTTTTAACGCGCCTCGCCCGGCTTTGCCGATGGCGGTTCTGAGGGCGTTGACGATTACTGCTTCACGCATGTGCTTCTCCTTGAAGGTTGGATGCTATCTATAATTTGGTGGTGGCAGCATGCCGGTAACTGCAATGACAGCGCCTGGTTTGATGAGCGGCGAAACGGATTCGCCTTCGACAGCAATACGCTGTTCCGCATAACTGAATCCATGCCGGGCGTCTGAATCAGGAATTGGTTTGCGGAAGATTTCCAGTTGATGCTTTTTTAGATTGAGAACCCAGTAATCCTGAATTCCCGCCTTTGCGTAAAGGCTCGCTTTTCTGGTGCGGTCGTAGTTAAGCGTTTTGTCCGAAATTTCGATAACCAATCCTGCGGTGGTTGGATGTTCGGTTGGATAATCTTCCAGACTGCCTTTAATGACAGCAATGTCCGGCTCTGGTTCTGACCGTTGTCCAAATCGCAGGGGAGCTTGAGTTTGAATATACCAACCAGATGGAAAAACGGACTTCAGCAAATCTGCGGTTCGGCTCAATGCGATTACGTGTGGTCTGCCCATTGCACTCATCTGGATTACCTCCCCTTCAATCAACTCAACCCGTTTGCCGTCGAAAAAGCCAAGCTCGGCCAATTGGCCATACTCTTTCACTGTCCAAAGATGTGGCTTGGGTTCAATGGGCTTTGTCTGTGTGGCTATCATAACCCTCTCCTTAATTTCTTAATGGCTTGCCGGTTTTCAGCATGTGCGCCAGTCGTTCTTGCGTGGCTTTCGTGCCGCACAGGCTAACGAAGGCTTCGCGTTCCAGATCGAGCAGGTATTGTTCGCTGACGCGCGTGGGCCGGGTCAGGTTGCCGCCGCTCATGACCGTGGCGATTTTCAATCCGATCAGTGCGTCGTGTGCGGAGATGTATCCGCCGCGCTGCATCATGTGCATCCCGAGTTTGAATTTGGTCAGCGCCGCTTCGCCGAGTACCAGCACATCCTGGCGCGGTTGCGGCGGCGTGTAGCCTTCGCGCGCGAGCGTCAGCACGGTTTGTTTGGCTTCTTCGATAACGCGTTTGTCGTTCATC
>JAEUQP010001176.1 GCA_016789645.1 Acidobacteriota bacterium
TACCTGCGCGCGGTGAAACCGGCGGACTTTAAGAAATGGATGAACGATCCTTCCCGTTTCGGGATGGCAAAGTCCTTCTTTTCAATGGCCCAGTCGGAAGGCCTTGACCTATCAAACGAAGAAGACCTCAAAACATTCACGGCTTTGTACAACCTCCGGCTGAAGTCTGGAAGCTTCCTCGGCATTCCGCTGCCCGAACCTGGCCCGTTTCTATTTGATGGCCTGTCTGCCTCTGACCTCAAACCTGTCGAGAAATCGAAAAAAGAACGCGACAAATCCCGCCATAAAAACAAACTTGCCCGCGCCTCGCGCAAAAAGAACCGCCAACGGAAATGATCCCCTAATGGCCTTCGGCAACAATGGCGACGAAGCTGCGAACTTCGCCGCCACTGTTGCCGAGCGGGCCATCATTTGATGCTCACACGCGCGAGGTTGGCCGGGACGTCAAGGTTGAATCGTAATCTCGTCGGCTTGTTTGAGGTCAATTTCCTTGATTGAACCATCTTTCATTTTGATGCGAAGCGTGCCCTGTTTTGGCAAACAGGTAGGTTGAGACGCGCCACTAACATCAACTGCTCCGCTCAAGCGAAGTCGAAACGCGCCAGATTCATGTTTTCCATAAGTTCCTCCTGGCGTAAGCCTGATAATCAAGGAGGATTTCCGTGAAAGGACAAAGCGATTAACTCTTCTCTCCTCACCCCCCTTAATTGCACTCACACGCTCATTTGTAATCATCTGGGCATTCTGATCGAAAATATCGAATCCTGTTGAAGTGTGATACCCAACAGCTTTGACATCTAGCGTGATGACAACTTCGCCGGGGCCAGCCACAAAGGAGTAATAGTAAAGCTTTCCCGAATTATCTCCATCAACATACCCAGAAATTTCTGGCGAGGTCAATTTGGTTGGATTGTCTCTGTCCGTGGATTGCCCTGTGGCAACGGCGGCCAAAGCCATGATGAACGCGAGCGAAAAAAGAGCCTTCCATATTGATCTCGGCATATTCAAACTCCTGTTGTTTGTGAGGAAAAGTTTTGCGCTTCACTGACGGCCGGTGGTAAATTGCAGACCTCTTCGTCAGTCCGGCAATTCACCTTTGGCCATCAGCCGAGCGTATTTGCTCTGCCGCCGTAAGCGGGATTTGCGGCGGGAAATTTCACGCGGCTGAAAAAATTTTATTCAGCGCTCTCACAAGCCGCAGCCTGTCCTCAAGGTTGCGTTGAGTTCAACACGACAGTCGGTTCCCCGACCAAGACAGCCTGAAGAAGGGGCGAGAACATGACTACACCACAATTTACCGATCTATTGGCGGCTTGGCGCGCGGGCAATCACCAGGCGTTTGACCAGCTTGCGGCGCTGGTGGACGCGGAGTTGCGCCGCTTGGCGCGCCATTACCTGCGCGGCGAACGCAACGGCCACACGCTGCAAACAACGGGGCTGGTTAATGAAGCCTGGGTGCGATTGCTGGAAAGCGGGCAGGTCAATTGGCAAAGCCGCGCGCATTTCATCGCCGTGGCCGCAACGACAATGCGCCACATTCTGGTGGATTGGGCGCGGGCGCAAGCCTACCAAAAGCGTGGCGGCGGCGCGGCGCAGGTTTCGCTGGGCGATGTCACCATCTGCCAGACGACATCGCTCGCCGACATCGTAGCCATTCACGAAGCCATGGAACGATTGGCCGCATTCAACGCCAACGCGGCGTTTGTCGTCGAATGGCGTTTCTTCGGCGGGTTCCAGAACAAAGAAATCGCCGAAGCGATGAGCATTTCCGAAACGGCAGCGACCCGTTACTGGAACTTTGCGATGACCTGGTTGCGGCGAGAATTGGAAAAATAGCCGAAACGCAGTCGTGACAATCGCGCTTCAACGGAGGTATCCCACAATGAACTCAGATGACACACCCGATGATCGCAGTGAACGGCTGATTGAATTGTTTGAACAAGCCATCCAACTCCCTCCGGCGGAACGCAAGGCTTTCCTGGACGAGGCTTGCCGCGACGATGCCGAGATGCGCGCCGAGCTTGAATCCTTGCTGGATCACGCGAATAACGATGATGGAGCGTTGCCGACATCAGCCATCAAACTGGCCGCGCGACAACTGGCCGATGCTTCACGGCGAGATTGGGCGGGAGAGCAAGTCGGCCATTATCAGATTCTGCGGCTGCTGGGCGAAGGCGGAATGGGCGAAGTTTGGCTGGCCGAAGATTCAAAGCTGAATCGGCAAGTGGCGATCAAGTTTCTGACGGCGCATTTAGGCTCCTCGCCTGCGCTGCTGCAACGCTTCGAGCGGGAGGCGCGAGCGGCTTCGATGTTGAACCATCCGAATATCATCACCGTTCACGAAATCGGCCAGCACAAAGAAACGGTTTATATCGCCTACGAGTTGGTCGAAGGTCAGACATTGCGGCAGCGGCTGCAAGATTCCAAACCGAGTTGGCAGGAAGCCGTCGCCATCGGCGCGGAAATCGCTGCCGCGCTGAAAGCCGCTCACGGCACCGGCATCATTCACCGCGACATCAAACCGGAAAACGTCATGCTGCGGGCCGACGGTTTGGTCAAGGTGCTGGATTTCGGCATCGCCAAACGCTTCGATCTGCCCGCAGCCGAAACCAACGGCGGCAACCTGACAAGCCAATCCAATGCGACACTAGCCGGGTTGGTGCTGGGAACGCCCGGTTATTTGTCGCCGGAACAGGCGCGCGGAGAAACAGAGATAGACGCCCGGACGGATATTTTTTCGCTCGGCGTATTGATGTACGAAATGCTTGCGGGGCATCCTTACGCCAAACTATCACTTCAGGAAAAGCTCGAAGCTGTAAGGAGTTCTGATGAACTCCCGCCACTCAACGCACAGCGCAAAGACCTGCCTGCGGCGCTTGATGCCGTCGTGAAGAAGGCTACGCGAAAATCCCGCGATGAACGGTTTGCTTCCGCCGGAGAAATGCTGGAAGCGCTCAATGAGCTTCGCACACCGACGCAAGCCAATCTGCAAGAACGCGATCGGGCGCTGGCGCAAAAACGCGCCAATCAATTGCTGAATCAAGCTGTCGCTCTGTACGCCACAGACAAAAATATCCGTCTGTCGCCCGCCGCGCTGTGGCGCATCTGGCGACATTCGACCATCAAACGCGGGCGGTTGGAATCGGCGCTGCTGAGGCGCAGTTACCTGAGCGCGCTGGGCAAGGTGATGGCTGTCGCCCTGCTGGCTGGGTTGGTGACACTGTTTTTCGCCGCTTTGTATTCCGTCGAAGAGAAGTGGGAAGTGAAGGTTTTGCAGGATGGGCATGCCGATATGATTCGTGACATCGCGCTTTCACCGGATGGCAAGATGCTGGTTTCGGGTGGCAACGACAAAGCCGCCATCGTTTGGGACGTTACGCGCCGTGAACGGCTTGCGACATTGAAGTTCGATCAAGCCAAATACGTTGGGGCAGTGGCCTATTCGCCGGACGGCAAATGGTTTGCGACCTCAAGTACTGACAGCAAAGTGACCATTTGGGATGCTGCGCAATTCAGCAAAATAAAAGAACTGCCAGGAGAGGAGGGAGGCATAAACGGAGTGCTGGCCTTTACTCCAAATGGACGGCTGTTAGTGGCGCAAGAACAGACAGTCAAAAACACTCAACAGAGGATGCTGAATCTTTGGGAAGTTGAAACGTGGCGACTCGCAGGGCAGTCGCCCCCACTCGGAAATCTGTTGGCTTCGCCAGACAGCCGATTCCTGTTGGGATATTTTTGGCACACCTTCGACTTGGCAACAATGAAACACTCAACCCAGCACCGCCCGGAGGAAAGTTTCGGAAGGGGTGCGCTTTCGCCGGATGGCCAATGGATGGCGACGACTGATAAAGGTGGTTTTGTCAGTTTCTGGGATTTGCGTCGTTTTTGGACGGTAGGTGAACATAAGCTTATTGCACGTTACGCAGCTCATCGGGATCGCGGACGAGCTATCGCGTATTCGCCTAATGGCCGGTTGGTTGCGTCAGGCAGCGATAACATCATTGTTTGGGATGCTCAAACCCAGGCCAAACTGGCGCGTTTTCCTTACCGCGACCTGGTGACAGATTTAGCATTTTCCACCGATTCCAGGCAATTGATTTCGGCGCATGGAGACGGAGCCATTTTGGTTTGGGACATTGCCGAAAAAGAAGCGACGGCGAATTTCGCCTCTCACAGTGGGGTTGTGCGCACAGTCGTTTTTTCTTCGGATGGGAAAACTGTTGCCTCCGCCAGCGAAGACCGCTCAATCATCCTTTGGGATGCGAATAGCGGAATAAAACGCGGAGTGCTGTCAGGACAAGGCGTGCCGATTGCCGGCGCGGCAATTTCGGCGGATGGTAAGTTTGTGATTTCCAGCGATATTCAGGGCCAGGTAACGTTGTGGGATGCGGCGACACACAGGCTGGTGCGCAATTTCACGCCGCCGCACAAAACCGACGCCAGTCTCAATTACAGCATCGCCATTTCGCCCGATCAAAAATGGGTGGCGACAACTTTCGGTCTGTATGCCGTGGAAGACGGGCAACTCGTCGTTGATTTTCTGCCATTGCGAGGCGACCAGATGCCGGAAATTCGTGGAGCGGCTTTTTCGCTGGATAGTCACTGGCTAGTTTGCGTGGCGACTGATGGGCGCATTTATCGGTGGGAAGTCGGTTCTTGGAAATTTCACGAAATTAAGAGGCAAGGAAACATTACGGCGGTCACATTTGCACCCGATAACCAACGGTTGGTAACCGGAGAAAATTCAGGTGTGATTCGGCTATGGCAGGTGGAGCCTTTGCAGGAACTCGCCGTGATCGGGCAGCACGCGGCCAATGTCGAATCACTGTCGTTTTCGCCAGATGGCCGCTTATTGGCCTCAGCCAGTGCTGATGAAACTGTCAAATTGTGGGATGTCGCACGCCGTCGCTTCATTACCAACATCGGCACACATAAACCGTCTGTGCTTTCTGTCTCATTCTCGCCTGATGGCAAGCAAGTTGCCACGGGAGAACATGACCAATCGGTTCGAATCTATACGCACGAATACAGTTTATGGGGAAGAAAGCTGGATGAATCGAACTGGCTGTTGAAGCTGTTCCGTTGAAGTAAGGCCGACGACGGACTCCTTTGGCCACGTACAGCCCAGAATAAAAATGCCCGGCGAACCGATGGCGCGCCGGGCATTCCTGTTTTTCACAGGTCAACTGCGTAATCATTCGCCACGCACGTCAATTTCGCCGTCTTTCACGTCCACGACGAAGGTGTTGAATGCTTTCCACAGATTCGTGATCGGCAGTTTGACCACTTCGTCAATCGTGCGTTTCAGGAAGCGCGCGCCGTAAGCCGGGCTGAATCCTTTTTCGACGACTTTTTCCAGCGCGGCTTCGCTCAGACGCATGATCTTGCCCTGGCGTTCCATCTGGCGACGCATGCTGCCCAGATACAACAACGCAATCTGCTTCACTTCGTCCTGGGTCAACGGCGAAAAAACCACAATTTCGTCAATGCGGTTGCGGAATTCCGGCGAAAACCGATTTTCCGCCGCGCCCATCACCGCGCGTTTGATTTCTTCCTCATCCGCCGTCGTCTTCGTGCCGAAGCCGAGCGGTTTCATGTACTTCTTGAAATTCTCGGAGCCGAGGTTCGAAGTCATGATGATGATCGCGTCGGACAGGTACACTTTCTTGCCGCGACCATCGGTCAGCCAGCCTTCGTCAAACGCCTGCAAAAACAGATTCAGCAAATACGGCGAAGCTTTTTCGACTTCGTCGAGCAGCAAGACCGTATACGGATTTTCGCGCAAGCGTTCGGTCAGAATGCCGCCGCGTTCGCTGCCGACGATGCCGCGCGGCATGCCGATCAGCTTTTCGATCGCAACGGTGCCGTCCTGATATTCGCTCATATCAATCCGCACCATTTTGCCTTCGTCGCCAAACATGGCTTCAGCAACGGCTTTGGCCAATTCGGTTTTGCCCACGCCGGTCGGCCCCAAAAACAGCAACACGCCGTCCGGTTTGTAGAAATTTTCTTTCAACGGGCCTTTGTTCAATCGCAACCGTTGCGCAACGGCTTTGACGGCGTCTTTTTGTCCAATGACTCGACGACCAAGCACTTCTTCCAGCGTGCGGAACCGATCCGTCGTATCGCGGAAGACCAGATCGCGCGGAATGCGCGATTCCTGGGAAATCACATCAATGATGTGTTCCGGTTTGACCTGCATCACCGACGGTTCGTTGATTTCGACCTTGACCGAAGCCGTGTCGAGCCAGCCGATGACTTTATCCGGCAGATGCAGATTGCGGATGTAACGCGGAGCCATTTCCAGCGCCATATCAATCGCGGCATCGGTGATTTTGACGGAATAGTTCTTTTCCAGACGCGGACGAATGCCCTGCAGAATTTGTCGCGTTTCGGTCAGAGTAGGTTCGTCAATTTTGACCAGCCGGAAGCGTCGCGCCAGAGCTTCGTCTTCGGCGATGTATTCCTTGTATTCGGTGATGGTCGTCGCGCCGATGATTCGCAGTTCGCCACGCGCCAGCGCGCCTTTGAACATGTTCGCCGCGTCGCTGGAAGCTCCCATCGCCGAACCGGCGCCGATGATCGTATGCGCTTCGTCCACGAACAGAATCAGGTCGCTGCGCTCTTTGACTTCCTGAATGATGCCTTGCAACCGCTCTTCAAACATTCCGCGCAACATCGTTCCGGCGACGATGCCGGCCATCTGCAATTGCACAATGTGAGCATTGCGAAGCCGCGCCGGAACCTTGTGCGGTTCCAGTTCGATCAAGCGAGCCAGGCCTTCGACCACAGCGGTTTTGCCGACGCCTGGTTCTCCGACCAGCATCGGCGAATTGGCACGTTCGCGGTGGCAGAGAATTTCGATCATCTGCTGGATTTCATGCTCGCGCCCAATGGTCGGCGGGAGTTTGTCCTGCCGCGCCAGTTTGTTCAGCGAAAGACCGAAATGCTTCAGATAAGGCGGAAGCTCGTATTTTTTGCGTTGGATTTCCGTTTGTTCTTCGCGGGTGCGAACTTTCTGCGTGATGGTGTCAGTGGCAAAACGCGGGTCAACGCCGAGCGCGCGCAAAATCTCTGCCGGTTTGCCGCCCTGATCCGAAAACAGCGTCGCCATCAAATCGTAAGATTCAATTTGCGAGCGTCCCTGCGAACGAGCGCGCTTCAACGCGCGGTTAAACAAATCGCGCGTGGTGTCGGCGATGTACATTTTCTTGCCAACGTACTGGCGGCTTTTGCCCAGTTCTTGCTCCAGCAAATGCGCAACCGCGCGCGGGTCAATTCCCACCGACTGCATGGTTTCAGTGAACAGATTACTTTCCAGCTCGCTCAAAGCCGTGAAGATGTGTTCGACCGAAAGAAAATTGTGATCCCGGCTCTTGGAAACTTCGATTGCACGCCGGACAACCGATTGCCCGGATTCGGAAAATTTGTCTGTCATCGGTCCTAAATCAAACACGACTTTGTACCTCTCTTGAAAAACTTGCCTGGAATCCCAGGCGTTCAGCACCATGTTTACTGGCCAAAAGTTTACCTTTTAAGATTGAAACTGCACAGCCCCTACCCGGAAACTTTCAGCACTTTTTTTGCTCTCGGATCGCGGTGAAGTTCTTTGGTCCGCGTTATTCAGGAAGGCGCGGTAAAGCTACTGCTCGCGATTGGCACTGTCAAGCATTGAGGTATCAGGTGGCAGGCGTTGGGTGACAGGCGGAATGAAAAAACGCCTGCCACCGATGCCTGAAACTCAAATTTACAACTGCAACCTGTCCCTGACACCTGTTTAATGATGATCTTCGCCCGGCATCGGTCCCGCCGAAGGTTCAGGAATATCCGTCACCGCAGCGTCGGTCGTCAGCAACAGCCCCGAAATCGAAGCCGCATTTTGCAACGCCGTGCGCACGACTTTGGCCGGATCAATGATCCCCGCTTCCATCAGATCTTCCATCTTTTGAGTCGCCGCGTTGTAACCGACCGTCTTCTTTTCCGTGCGAACTTTTCCGACAATCAGGCTGCCGTCCTGGCCAGCGTTGTGAGCGATCATTCGCAGCGGTTCTTCCATCGCGCGACGCAAAATTTCGACGCCGGTTTTTTCGTCGCCTTCAGCTTCAAGCGCTTCCAAAGCTTTGGCGGCGCGCAGCAACGTCACGCCTCCGCCCGGCACAATGCCTTCCTGAGCGGCGGCTTTGGTGGCGTGCAGAGCGTCTTCGACGCGCATCTTCTTCTCTTTCATTTCGATTTCGGTCGCGGCTCCGATTTTGATGACGGCGACGCCGCCCGCGAGTTTGGCCAACCGTTCCTGCAATTTTTCGCGGTCGTAATCCGAAGTCGTTTCTTCGGTTTGGCGGCGAATGGTGGCAATGCGGCCATGCAAATCGCTCTTGCGGCCTGCGCCTTCGATGACGGTCGTGTTGTCTTTATCAATGATGATTTTCTTGGCGCTGCCCAAATCCGACAATTCGACGCTTTCCAGCTTGATGCCCAAATCTTCGGTGATGACTTTGCCGCCGGTCAGAATGGCCAGGTCTTCGAGCATGGCTTTGCGGCGGTCGCCAAAAGCAGGCGCTTTGACGGCGGCGACTTTCAACACGCCGCGGAGTTTGTTGATGACCAGCGCCGACAAGGCTTCGGCTTCGACATCTTCGGCAATGATCAGAAAGCTGCGACCGGTTTCGGCGACTTTTTGCAGAATCGGGAACAGTTCGTGCAGCGATGAAATTTTCTTTTCGTGCAGCAGAATCAGCGGCTCTTCCAGCGTCACGTCCATCTTGTTCGGGTCGGTGACGAAGTAGGCGGAAATGTAACCGCGATCGAACTGCATGCCTTCGACAATGTCGAGCGACGTTTCAATGGTTTTGGCTTCTTCAACCGTGACCACGCCATCTTTGCCCACTTGCTCCATCGCTTCGGCCAGCAATTCACCGATCAGTTTGTCGCCGTTGGCCGCAACCGTGCCGACTGCGGTCAGATCGTCTTTGCCTTTGACCTTTTTCGACATCTTTTCGATTTCGGCGACAGCGGCTTCGACTCCGCGATCAATGCCGCGTTTGAGCGCCATCGGATTCGCGCCCGCCACAACGTTTTTGACGCCTTCGCGGAAAATCGCCTGCGCCAACACCGTCGCCGTCGTCGTGCCATCGCCTGCAACGTCGTTGGTTTTGGAAGCGACCTCACGCACCATCTGCGCACCCATGTTTTGCAGCGGATTTTTCAGGTCAATTTCTTTGGCGACGGTGACGCCGTCTTTGGTAATCAGCGGCGAGCCGAATTTTTTATCAATGACCACATTGCGACCGCGGGGGCCAAGCGTCACGCGAACTGCGTTCGCCAGAATGTTGACGCCTTCCAGCATTGCCCGGCGAGCGTCTTCTCTAAATGTCAGGTCTTTTGCCACGATTGGGTTTTCTCCTCTGTTGTTTTTCTTCTACGAAATCACTCGAAGTTTCACCAAGGCGAG
>JAEUQP010000652.1 GCA_016789645.1 Acidobacteriota bacterium
GATTGCCGCCACCGCCTTCGGCCTGCTCACCGCTTGCCTGCCCATGCTGTTTTCCGCTCAAGCCGAAATCCTGCCCGTCAAAACCTACACCGCCGCTGACGGATTGCCGCGTGATGCTGTCTATAAAGTGCGGCAGGACGCGCGCGGATTCCTGTGGTTTTGCACCAGCGAAGGCTTGGTGCGGTTTGATGGCTACGGCTTCAAGTTATACGGTAAAGAGGAAGGCTTGCCGAGCAAAGGGGTGACAGATTTTCTGCAAGCGCGTGACGGCAAATACTGGGTCGGAACTAGAGCCGGACTGGTACGCTTCAACCCCAATGGCGTGCCGGGGCAGTCACAACAGACCAGACAAAACCAAGCGATGTTCACCTTCATCGAACTGGAAGCGCCGCCACCGCAACCGAGATTCGGACGCGAGGTCAACCGGATTTACGAAGACCCACAAGGTACGATCTGGGTGGCAATGGAAGACGGTTTGAACAAATTGGTGGAAGAGCAAGGCCGAACTTTCCTCAGAAGAATTGATCTGCCCTACAGCAACAAGCTTGGTTATCTGCCGACGCGCGAAATGCTGAAAGACCGTAGCGGCAATTTATGGGTTGGCGTGGATCACGGACCACAACACAATTACAGCACCCTTTACCAGATTCTGCCGAATGGAAAAATTGAGCAGCACAACATCCGATTGGGCGTCGTGTATGCCTTGCTCGAATCGAAAGACGGTGCGATCTGGGTGGGGTTGAGTGGTCAACGAACAGGGCTTTGCCGATTGGCTGAACAACCACGTCACGATGGCGAAATCTTCTCGCGTTGCTATTCGCAGAAAGATGATCTGCCGAGCGGATGGATCAATTCATTGAGACAAGCAAGTGACGGGACGATCTGGGCCAGCACTGCAGCAGGTCTTGCGCGCTTTCGTCCTGACTTCAGCGGAGACAAACCCGACTTTGAAATTTTTAGAAGCGGCGATGGAGTTTGTGACCGTAACGTGTTCGACGTAAGCGAAGATGGCGACGGCAATCTGTGGATTTCCTCCAGTTGTGGCGCGACAAAGTTTCAACGGAACGGCTTTTCACGATATACGGAAGCGGACGGGTTGAACGCAACAAGCGTGTTCAGCATCTTCAATGACCGCAACGGCAGGTTGATCGTCGCAACCATTGATCGGAGCCGCGATCTGATGTTGAACTTTTTTGATGATCGCCGCTTCACTCAGGTTGAGCCAAATACGCCGCCCGGAACAAATCACGGCTGGAGTTGGGGGCAAATCATTGTCAATTCTCGCGCAGGCGATTGGTGGATTCCGACCGAAGCAGGAATCCTGTACCGGTTTCGCGGCATTACAGATATTCACCAACTGGCACGCACCAAGCCGCAAGCCTACACCGCCAAAGAGGGCTTCACGGATGCAATGGTTTGGCAAATGTATGCCGATGCGCGCGGCGATCTTTGGCTCGGCACTTCCTATCAGGACAAATTGCTGCGCTGGGATCAGCAAACCGATACTTTCATCCAGCTTTCCTCGAACCGGGATGAGCCGGTGCCGCTGTTACGCCCAAATGCCTTTGCCGAAGACGCCAACGGCACACTTTGGATTGGCGGCGGCATCCCCAAACACGCGGCTCTGGCACGCTACCGCCAGGGCGCGTTCAAGGTATTCAGTGCCGCAGACCTCGGCTGTCTTGCCGGAGAGGATGACGCCTTAGGTGCCATGTTGCTGGATCGCAAAAACAGATTGTGGCTCACGACTACTGCACATGGTGTCGGTCGTATTGATGAGCTGAACGCCGAGTCGTTGCAAGTTGCTTGGCACAACCGCAGCAACGGCCTCACGACTAATCATGGGGAAAGTCTGGTGGAAGACCAGTACGGACGCATCTACATCGGCAATGCACATGGCGTGGATTGCCTGACGCCTGAAACCGGCCACGTGCGTAGTTTCACGACTGCAGATGGATTGCCGAAGGGCACGATTTACGTTTCCGCCAGGGATACGCAGGGTGCGCTGTGGTTTGGTAGTGGACTTGGTGTCGCTCGTTTCATGCCGGAACCGCCAAATCCCAATCAGCCACCAACAATTTTCCTGACCAGGGTGCGCATCGCAGGCATCGCGCAACCCGTTTCCGAAATTGGCGACCTGACTTTGCCAGAGCTGAAGCTCAACTCGTCGCAAACCAACGTGACGATTGATTTCCTCAGCCCCAGCGCCACTTCTGATCCGCACATCCGCTATCAGTACAAACTCGAAGGTCGCCAGGATTGGAGCGCGCCGACGGAGCAACGTTCGGTGGATTTCGCCAACTTGTCGGCGGGCAGTTATCGCTTCCTGGTGCGCGCCGTGAATGCCGACGGCATCAAGAGCGCAATGCCCGCCAGCGTTTCTTTCACCGTAGCCGCTCCTGTCTGGCAACGCTGGTGGTTCATTTTGCTGACGGTTGGCGTGATTGGCGGATCGGTTTATGCAGCCTACCGCTATCGTATAGCTCATTTGCTGGCGATGGAACGAAT
>JAEUQP010000009.1 GCA_016789645.1 Acidobacteriota bacterium
CGAGCGGAATCTGTCTGGCGAGTTATCTATTCCTTGGCAAAAGCCGGGCTCAATTAAAGTCCGGACTGAAATCGTGTTTTCCGGTCATTGGAATGAATTGCCTTCTGCTGGTGGTTTGGTTTTTTCAAGCGCCAAGTTTGCGGTTTGTGTATGGATTGGTTTGGGCATCGGTTGCGCTTTGGCTTGGTGGGTGTCTGGCGTCGTTGCCGCATCCGAAGTGGAGAAAAATTGCTTTTCAATGCGTTGTCATTCTGTCGCTGGCCTTAACGGCGAAATCGTTTCACAACTCTCTGAAATGGCTCCGAGCGCATTGGAACCCGCCCGAAAACGCGACGGCAGTAGTTGAATTCAAAACGCGAACGGGACTGATTCTCAACGTACCCAAAAACGGCGAACAGTGTTTCAACGCCGCGGTGCCTTGTACTCCTTACCCAAGTCCGCTGTTGAGCAGACGGGAAAAAGGCGGCTTCAAGGTAGAACCGTTTTCCGAAGACGCAATCGTTGGGTGGTATACCAAAAAAATGCCTTGGGAACAGATGAAGCCTTGAATCATTAGTTTTCAGCCTGCGGAGCAGGCGGCAGCATAAAGCCCGGAGTGGAGCGCAACGCGCGGAACTCCGGGAAGCAGGGGCGGGTTGTGGATTTTGCGGAATCAGGTGGATAAAGAGTTTGAGCTTTCACCATCCGCAAAGTCAGTGACATAATCTGCGCCGGAGGCAAATGATGAGTACAACGACAACCGCAACTCCTCAGGAAGTCATTTCGGCGTTGCCGGAAACGGCGAAACGCGAGCTTGCCGTCTGGTTGTTAAGCCAGTTCGATGGCAATTCCATTCTTGAATTGTTGAAAGATGTTCAGCCTGCCGCCGAACCTGTCTACGATTACGAAGACCCAGGCCCAATCACAGACGAAGAACTGTTACATTGTGCTGAGGCGCGATTTCTCGAATATGACCGAGAGGAGGCAGTTCTTGAAAAATCCGCTACGCGGTGAAATCTGGCTGGTTGATTTGGGAATGGTGGCCAAGACTCGCCCTTGCCTAGTTCTCAGCGTTCCACTTCTCGACGAAGACCGTGCGCTTGTTGGAATCGTTCCTCATACAACACAGCCTCGTAGCAACCGTTTTGAGGTTAATGTGGCAAAACGGTTTCTCAAGCCTGGTGTTTTTGACGTCCAAGGACTTCAGCCTGTGCCGTTGGCAAAATTTGAGCGGCAGCTTGGAAATTTGGCCACCGCTGAAATGCAAGCCGTTGAAGACACTGTTCGCTTATGGCTTAACCTCTGAATCTAATTCGGATTTTCACTCGCCTTACAATTTCAACAATTGTTCTCGCAAAATTCGGGATTGCATACGACTGACGTTCAATTGTTGGCCGTTGGTCAGCGTTGCGACGTAGCTTCCGCCGGGCAGAGGGCTGACGCGGTGGAGCGTTTCCAGATTGACCAGTGCGCTGCGGCTGAGGCGCACAAAGGTGTCGGGATCGAGGCGCGCTTCCAGGTCTTTCAACCGATGAGCCAGCAAATAGGTTTGGTTGGTTGTCGTCGTGATGTGCAGCAATTCGCCTTCGGCGACGATGGAGGCGATGTCGCGAACGGGCACCAGCAGGATTTCTTCGTTCTGCCGGATCGGGATGCGAGTCAGGCGTTGGGCGGTTGCGCCGCTGGCGGAATGGTAGTCAGCGGCGGCGGCTTGAGTGCGTTCGGATTCGCGTGTGCGCCAATCGCTCAGTTCCAGCCGTTCGCGCGCACGTTGCAACGTCGCCAGCAAGCGAGCGCGATCCACAGGTTTCAGCAAATAATCCACCGCGTTCAATTCAAACGCTCGCACGGCGTATTCGTCGTAGGCGGTCACAAACGCCACCAATGGCATTCGCGATTTTCTGAGCAATCGCACCACGCCAAGGCCGTCCACTTCGGGCATTTGCAAATCCAGAAACGCCAGATCGGGTTTTTCGCGTTCGATCAACTGAATGGCTTCCGCGCCGTTTTCAGCTTCGCCGAGCAATTCGACGCCTTCGCATTCGAGCAGCATCGCCGCCAGAAACGACCGCGCCGGTCGTTCGTCATCGGCTATCACCACGCGCAATTTTTCGTTCAAGTCGGTCATTTTTGAAGAAGGGAAGTTGGGTTCAATCCGCAGCGGTCAACGCCTGGGTTCGGGCGCTGGTTTGAGCGGCCAGCTTACGGTTGACCGGAAAACTGATTTCGACGGTTGTGCCTTGCGATGGAAGGCTGCGAAACCGGAAGTTCGCCGCCGAGCCGAAATGGCGTTCCAATCGTTCTTCGATGCTGTTCAGGCCAACGCCGCGCGTGCGTCCGTGTCGCAATGTTTCAGCGGAAGCGCCTGCGCCCGTGTCGCGCACGGTGACGTGCAGCGTGTCCGAAGGATTGGAATCGTTGTGTTCCAATCGTGCGGCGATGGAGACTTGGCCGCCTGCGCTGAGCGGCGAAATGCCATGTTTGATGGCATTTTCGACCAGCGGCTGAATAATCAGCGCCGGAATGCGAAGCTCGCGCAACGAATCCGGCACGTCAATCGAAACGCGCAACCGGTCTTCAAACCGCGCGTGTTCGATGTCCAGATAGGCTTCGATCAGTTCCATTTCTTCGCCGAGCGAAATGAATTCGCCGTCGGAATGTCGCAACACAGCGCGCAACAACGCCGTCAACCGCATCAGTGTGTCCAGCGCCTGATTCGGCGAAACCTGAATCAGATAACCGATGGTGGTCAGCGCGTTGAACAGAAAATGCGGATTGATCTGCGCGCGCAACGCGCGAAGCTCGGCTTCGGTGGCCAGCTTGTGCATTTCCTTTTCGCGCAAATCACGTTGGCAGCGTTCGTGAACGACGCGCAATGCGTCAATGCGTCGCGCGGCCATTGTCGCCACCGTTTCCAGAAAATCCGTGTCGGCGGCAAATAATCGCCGTCCCCAGGCCAGTTCGCCGATTTCCAGTTGGAATTGCGGCGCGTCTACGGTCGGAATCAGCACGGTGGCAATGGTTTGAACCTGGGTGCGGAATTCGCGCGATGGACGCCCGGAACGCGCCAGCAACGGGCCGGTGTGAACGGCACGTAACGGATGCTGATTGGCGATTTCGTTCGTCAGTTGTTGCCAGCGGACTTTGCGACTGGTTAGCGCGATGGCCAACTGGCGGCACAAATCGTCCAGCAGGGTTTCCGCCGATTCGTGTTCGGCAATTCGTTTGGCCAGTTCTTCGCGCAACCAGTCGAAATTGGAGCGTCGCAAAATAATCGCATCCACAAACCACGAAACACCGTTTCGCAGCCACGGATACATAAACGCGGCTCCGATCCAGGTGCCGACCAACACCAGAACCAGCGGCGCAATTTCTGAAGGATTTGGTTCGGCGGTCAGGCTGCGGGCGATGATGGGTTTCAGCGCGAACGCGTAGATGCCGAATGCACAGGCGACCAGCAGCAACAACACCAACGCGCGTTTCAAAAACAGGTCGGCCAGCGCAAACCGGTAATCCTGGTACAAAATGACAAACGCCAGCGGGAGCGAAGCGTGATGGCCGATGATTTCAATCCACCAGGAATAATTTTCGCCGCTGTGATGGCTCAGGTGTTGAGCCGAAACGGCAAACCACGACAGCGCCGCAATCCAGATGACTTGCCGCCACCCTTGCCGAAGCGATTTCAACCACAGCAGCCCGGCGATCAACGTGCAGAACCCAAAGGTCAAAATGTGCAACGCCCAATGCGAAACTTCCGAACGCGTCGCCCACGCTTCATAAAAGTGGAACACGCTGGCGGTCAGGCTCAGACCATAGGCGGCACCGAGCAGGAGCAAGGACGCCAGCTTCGGCAATGTGGCATCGCGTTTTCTCAACAGCGAATGCACAACGACGGCGGGCAAAAAGCCCAGCGCCGAATACATCAGCGCATTGAGCAGCGTCCAGGCGTGGCTGGTTCTGTGTTCGATGAACCCCAAAGCCGCCAGCGATCCCAGATTCCACACCAATCCGAGCAAGGCTGTCGCCGTTGGCAACCAGTTGAAACTGGATTCGGAATCTTCGTCGGAGGTTTTGACGATGGAACCCGCGCGCGATTCGCCGAGCGCCATCAGCAGCA
>JAEUQP010000089.1 GCA_016789645.1 Acidobacteriota bacterium
GGACGAATTTATGTCAGCAGCAACCAAACCACAGGCTGTCGAAGCTGGACAGACCTTTCCTTACTTCACCGAAGAACACGCCATGTTGCGCGAAACCGTCAAACAGTTTTGCCAAAAAGAAATCGCTCCGTTCGCCGAAGAATGGGACGAAGCCGGAATCTTTCCGCGCGAATTATTCAAAAAAGCGGGCGATCTGGGTTTGTTCGGCATTCGCACCGATCCGAAATGGGGCGGCAACGGATTGGATTGGTGGGCGACGGCGGCTTACCTGGATGGATTGTCATATGCCAACAACGGCGGCGTGGCGATGGCCTTGATGGTGCAATCCGACATGACTCTGCCTGTTCTGGAAGAGCTTGGCACGGACGAACAGCGCGAACTGTTTCTGAAACCCGCCGTTGCCGGAGATTACATTGCCGCGCTTGGCGTCAGCGAACCCGGCGGTGGTTCCGATGTCGCCGCGCTCAAAACTCGTGCGGTCATTGACGGCGACGATTTTGTCATCTCCGGCCAGAAGCTGTGGATTACCAACGGCACACGCTGTGATTTCATCCTGCTCGCGGTTCGCACTGGCGAAGAAGGTTACAAGGGAATTTCTTTCGTCATTTTTCCGACCAACACGCCCGGTTACAGCGTCGGCAAAAAGCTGAAAAAAGTCGGCAACCTGTCTTCGGATACGGCGGAATTGTTTTTCGACAATTGCCGCATTCCTCGCAAATACCTGCTGGGCGAACTGAACAAAGGCTTTTATTACGTCATGCACAATTTCCAGGGCGAGCGGTTGGTCGCGGCTTTGGGAGCGGTTTACAAAATGGAACGCGCCATTGAATACGCCATCGCCTACGGCAAAGAGCGCAAAGCCTTTGGCCAGCCGATCGGTTCGTTTCAAGTCTGGCGGCACAAATTCGCCGAACATCTGGCCAACGTCGAAGCCGCCAAATGGTTGTGTTATCGCGCGCTGGATTTGATGAATCGCGGAGAAAACGCCGTCAAGGAAATCACCATGGCCAAATTGGTCTGCTGCGATCTGGATCAAAAGGTCATGTACGATTGCATGCAGATCATGGGCGGATTCGCATACACGACTGAATATCCGATTGGCCGCGCCTGGCGCGATGCGCGATTGAATACCATTGGCGGCGGCGCTTCGGAAATCATGAAAGAAATCATTGCCAAGCAATGCAAGCTGTAGCGAAACCCGAAAGAGATTACGGAACAAACGGAAATAACAGAATGAACGGAAAAGGCTAAAAGAGAATTTTCCGTCTGTTCCGTAATCTATCCTTGACCTTCCAAGCATATGACCGTCTCAATCGAAAAGAGCGGCGCAATCACCACCGTTATCATCAACCGCCCTGAAGTCCGCAACGCGGTTGACCGTGCGACAGCGGAAGCTTTGGCGGAAGCCTTTCGCCAATTCGACGCAGATGATTCGGCTTTGGTCGGTGTGCTGTACGGCGACAACGGCACGTTTTGCGCCGGAGCCGATTTGAAAGCCGTCGCCGCCGGGCAGGGCAATCGCGTTGAGCCAACCGGCGACGGGCCAATGGGGCCTTCGCGGATGTTGTTGAGCAAACCGGTCATCGCGGCGATTTCCGGTTACGCCGTGGCGGGCGGGTTGGAACTGGCGCTGTGGTGCGATTTGCGCGTCGCCGAAGAAGACGCGGTGCTGGGTGTGTTCTGCCGTCGCTGGGGAGTTCCGCTGATTGACGGCGGCACGATTCGTTTGCCACGTTTGATTGGCTTGAGCCGCGCGCTGGATTTGATTCTGACCGGTCGCGCGGTCACCGCCGAAGAAGCCTTGCAAATCGGGTTGGTGAATCGTGTCGTCAAGAAAGGAACGGCGCTCGAAGCAGCGGAAACGTTGGCGCGTGAAATCGCCGCCTTTCCACAAATTTGCATGCGCGGCGACCGGATGTCGGCGTACGAACAACACGATTTGAATTTGCCGGATGCGCTGCTGAATGAATTCAATCACGGCTTGAAGGCGTTGGAAGCCGGAGCGCGCGAAGGCGCAGCTCGTTTTGCCAGCGGCGCGGGCCGTCATGGGAGTTTTGATCAATGACCTTTTGCCTTTCGCTTGTTTTGCTGTTTGTCGCTGCTTTCCAATCTCCAAGTTCACAACCCAATCAGCTTCCGTCGGAATGGCTGGGCGATTGGGCAGGTACGCTCATCAT
>JAEUQP010000106.1 GCA_016789645.1 Acidobacteriota bacterium
GAATCAAAAACGCGCGTCACCACCGCCATCACATCTTCGCGGATGGTTTGGTGCTGCGCGACCAAATCGAGCAAAGGAACTTTCATCGTCAAAATTCTTCTTTCGTGCTTCCTGTAGAAACTGTCATAGCCAGAACGAGCAAGAATAGTAGAGCATTGGCGGCGATCTGCAAGTTGAAATCCAGGAAGCTGTGAACCGCAATGCCCAGCAAGGCGACGTATCCGCCCAACATCAAAGCACGATCCTGGTTGCGCGTTCGTTCGATTTGCTGAAACTGTTGCCTGGCTCTTCTGAACAGCTCAAAGAGAAACCAAAGCCCGATCAATCCGCCGATCAATCCGCCGTCGGTCAGCAGTTGCAGATAATCGTTATGCACATGTTCCAGCCGTTCGTTTTTCACTGACGAGCGGCCATAAAAAGGGTACACCGCCGGAAATGCACCCAATCCCACGCCGGTCAGCGGATGGTCGGTGACCATTCGCCAGGCTCCACTCCAATATTCGGTTCGCGTCACCAATGAGTATTCGCTCGTGCCTTGTTGCAACATGCTGAAACGTTTGACCAGAGGTTCGTACCCAATCCACAACACCAGCAGCAACACTGCCGCCAGTGCTCCTCCGGCAATCAGTTTGTTTCCGGCCAGGCTGAATCCTTCGCCCAATCCACGCCGTTGCATCCAGATGGCGACGATCATCAACGCCAGGACTTGAACGCCGAGCGCCAAAATCCCTCCGCGCGACCCTGAAAACAGCAAGGCGACCGCCATCATCACGACGCTGAAAAGCCACAGCAGTCGCTCTTCCAATTTGATCCGCGCCAGAAGCAAATACGCCAGCGGCAAAGGCAAAATCAGTTCGACCAGTCCGGCGAAGTGGTTGTAATTTCCATAAGGACCATACGGCGCGATATACGGCGAAACCGGTCGCACCCAATACATTTTGCCGTTGTAAGTCAGCCGTTGCACGATGGCGAACAAAGACACGGCAAAGCCAAATACCGTCACCCCGTACAGAACTTTTTTTCGCCGCTCGGAGCTTCGTAAGGTGTGCAACGCGGCGATGAAATAAATCGCCATGGCCAGCCATTTGACCGTCGTTTCTTTGGTCGCCTGACGATCCAGCGAAAATGCGACAGCCTGAATCGCTCCCCAGCCAGTGATGGCCAACAGCGGCAACGCCAATCGCCAGTTTCTGAATTCGGCCTGTTCATCAAAGGTAAACCGAACGGCCAACATCACGGCCAGCAACAACGCATTCAGTTCCAGCAACGCCAGCGACCACGCTTCGACCGTGCCGTAAGCCAGCACGGCAAACATCACCGTCACCACCAGATCGGCGAAGATGAAGCTGTCGAGTTTTGAGCGGTTTGAATTCATTGCTGGTTCAGCCGGAAATCATCCAGCCACAATTCGGCGATGCGAAGACTGTCAATCACCTTCAATTGCGGCGCGTGAATCGTCAACCGCAATCCGCGCGTGGTTTCCGGCACGGAAAACGTGATCGTCTGTTCGCGCCAATCGTTCGTCCCGCTTGGCACGACGGAATTCAGATTGAACAGCGCAGGGTTCGCCGCGTCGGTGATGCCTATGAATGGCGTCTCGGTCGGTGAAGCAGAAATGTTTTTCGTTTTGACAAAATAACTCAGCCGATACTGCCGCGAAGGTTCGACGGCAATCAGTTGCGAAATTTCGCCAAAGCCGGAATTCATCGTCGAATTGAATGTCAGATGCAGCGCAAGCGAACCGGAGTGCGGATTGGTGGTGCTGCGCAGCACGCGAACTTCCGGATGGCGGCGAATCGCCCAATCAAAGGTTTCGCCCAGATCAACTTCCTCCGCATACTTTTCGCGCAACGGTGTTTGCTCGAATCCGCCATTGGCCATCAGGTTGTTTTCGGCACTGATGGGAACGCCTTCGGCAATGGAAAACTTTTGCCAAACGGCGCTGGCTTCGCTGAAGCGATTTTTGGCTTGAAGCTCGCGCGTCAATTGCGCGACCAATGTTCGGTACGTGATCGAATTTTCCGCCGGCAATTGCCGCCAGATTTCCAACGCCTGATCCATTGCGTCGTGGCCGGAAAGAAATTCCGCCAGATAAGCCTGAGAAGCATTGTCCGGCGGCGTGACGCGGCGAAGCGCTTCCAGATTCATGCCCAAGGCTCCGGCGATGGCGTTATACGCATTCAACGTCGCGTTGCGATCCGGCGGCGGCGCGGCATTGCCATACAACGAACCGGACAACCGCACCGCCTGGCGAAAATCTTCCAGCGCCGGTTCAGTCTTCCCTGCCCGCAATCGCAGATTGGCCAGCGCCCACCAGACTTCAAAATATCGCGGAGCCAGTTCGACGGCGCGCTGCAACGCGGCTTCAGCTTGCGCGTTTTGCCCGTTGGCGTCGTAGGCTTTGCCAAGTTCCAATTGATAACGGTAATCCCGCGGCGAGGCCTGAACGGCTTGCTGCAAATCGGCGATGGCGTCAGTCACTCGCGGCGGATCGGCTTGATTCAGCCAATACCGCGCGCGCGCCGCCAACACTTCGGCATTCGCCGGAGCATACCCGACCGCTGCGTTCAGGCTTTCCACCTGATTGCCGTCTCGCTGGCCATACGCGACCAGCGAAACAGCCAAAAAGTTGTTGAGGATGAAATGGCCCGCCCAAACCGCGAGAGCCAGAACGGTGATGAGCAAAGGGAGGCGCTTGGACATAAATCAAAAGGCAAAAGGCAAAAGGCAAAAATCAAAAGTTCAAAAAACCTTGGAGCAGAATTTTTGCCTTTTGAGATTTGCCTTTTGCCTTTTGATTTTCACGAACTGCTTTCTTCGTGACTGTGGTAGTAAGCGTACTTGTAATTGTAATAGTAACTCTCTGTGTTCAGATCAATGCAGTTGAGCACAACGCCAAAGATTTTGGCGTTCACATCCGCCAGCGCCTGTTTGGCGCGCTGCACGGCTTCGCGCGGAGTGTGATTGCTTTTCACGACAATGACCACGCCGTCCACGTGAGGCGAAATAATCAGCGCATCCGTCACGTGAATCACCGGCGGCGAATCAATGATGATGTGATCGAATCGCTCTTGCAGTTCCGAAACCAGATACCCCAACTTGACCGAACTGAGCAGTTCCGACGGATTGGGCGGAACCGGCCCGGCAGGCATCACATACAGGTTCGGAATGTCGTGTTGGATGATGACTTTGTCCAGCGACACATCGCGCGACAAATACGTCGAAAGCCCGGTGTCGTT
>JAEUQP010000130.1 GCA_016789645.1 Acidobacteriota bacterium
CTATCCGGCACGGCAATGGCTCCCCACTCGGTCGCTTTGCGACGCACCAGCGGCGTTAGCAGCAAGGCCGCCAGTAACGAAAGCATAAACAGTGTGACGTATGATCTCATTTAGTGGTTGGTGGTTGGTGATTGGGGGTTGGGGTTCGATTGCCGACAACCGAAAACGTCTCACCGGCAACCGACAACCGGTCACCGACAACCGTCAGATACTTTTCCGCCAACACCGAACGCAAGTAATTCGCCTGGACAAATTGTTGGCCGTTGGCGCTCATTCGTTTTCGCAATTCCGGTTCGGCGCGCAAATGATGGATGGCGGCAAACAGCGCGTCTTCATGTTCCGGCTCGATGCAGACCCCGGCTTCGGCGGCGGCAACCAATCGAGCCGCTTCGCCTTCGACGCTGCAAATGATCGGACAGCCTACGCCCATCAACTCGAACAGTTTTGACGGCAGAACTTTTTGAAAGATCGCCAATCGTCGCAGCGGAACCAGACTGACATCGCTGGCGCGGTAAAAGCCTAGTAATCGTTCGCGCGGTTGTTCGTTTAGAAACGTCAGATTGCTGAGCGACAATTGGTCCGCCAATCGTTTCAGGTTGTCTTTTTCGGCGCCTTCGCCAACAAACAGAAAATGCACGGCGGAATCAGCGCGAAACCGTTTCGCTGTTGCCAACACCACGTTCAGCGCATGAGCCATTCCGTGCGTGCCGATATACGAAACCACGAATTTGTTTTCCAGCCCGAATTGTCGCCGCACGTCTTCCGGCGCAATGCTTGCCGAAGCCAGATAACCGGCGTCAACTCCATTGGTAATGATTTCGATCTTTTCGGGAGCAATGCCTTTCGCCAGCAAATAATCGCGCGTGGATTCGGCCACGGGAACGATCAGCAATGCTTGCCGGTATAAATGCATTTCAATCGCTTCGAGCACGGCAATCAGCCAGCGGTTTTTCAGCGCCCCCATTTCCACTGCCGACTGTGGCCAGATGTCGCGGACTTCAAAAACAAAGGGAACTCGTTTGACGCGGCTGAGCAAGTAAGCCGACACCGCGCAAAAAAACTGCGGAGACGTTCCGATCACCACGTCAGGCTTTCGGGTCAGCAAAGCACCGAGAATCAGCGACGAGCAAAAAAATGACAGGAAATTCAGCACGCGGCGAAAGAAGCCTTTGTTGGCGGCGCAATACACCCACGTTCTGAGCAGATCAATGCCTTCGACCGATTCGCGTTTGACGAATTGACCGCGATATTCCGGGCGAATGACGCCGGTCGGGTGATTGGGAAAGCCTGTAACGACTGTGACTTCGTGACCAAGCTCCGCCCATCGCCGCGCGTGTTCGAACGTGCGCGCCGATGGCGCTCCCATTTCAGGTGGAAAGTATTGGCATAAAAACGTGATTCGCATAGCCGGAGCGCGGACATTTTGTCCGCCTGCTTCGCGGACGTTCCCGTCCGCCTTTACATCCTTATTCGATACCCAAATTCCTCTCCCGACTTCACTCGATAATCAAACCGAATTACGCCACTCGGCTTCGCAATTCCAAAATCAGGAAAGTACCATCCTTGAACCGAAACTTCGTCGCCAACAATCACTTTCGCATCGGCAACGTTCCCAAAGGCTTCAATCACAATGTGTCGCTGCCCCAACCAGCAGAGCACTTTTGCGTCATCGAGCAATTTGGCTTCAATTGCCGGATGCAGATGAATAAAGCTTGAAGCCATAGCCGCATTGCCGACGGCTGAATCGGTCACGATCCATTCGCCGTAATCGTTTCGCTGAATTCGCCGCTGATGAATGACGCGCCGGTCGTAACGTTCAAATGTTCCGCAGAAGCTCCAGGTCCTGTCATCGCCGCTGGCTTCGGCATTCAGCACGGTTGCCTGCCGAGCCATGCGAAAGGTGCTCCACACTTCTGACTGCTCAACGCCATCAAACATCACCGTGTTGTGCGCGCGCGTCGAGCGGCAGTATTCACGAAACCGATCTCCGCCGTATCCATGCACCCCCGAATCCACGATGAACGGCTGGCCATCAAGCCGCAGTTCGTAACTGAGCAAATCGTTATGCGCGTGAGCAGTGTTGTAGGCCACTGATGGTTCGCCCGCGTCAACGATGATCTTCTCCCGCTCCTCGGACGACGCCCACACGTAATAACCGGTTTGCGGAAAATTGGTTTTCACTTGCGGCGATGATTCGATAACACGCTTCGCGGTTTTCAGAATCGGTTGCGGGCGAGTTTCCGCCGTGTTCGCTGAATCGTTGAACAGCGCCAGCGTTCCATCCGCATAACTCATCGCCGAAAGGAAATCAGCCATCGCCTGTAATCGAGCTTCAATCTTCGCATCGCGCTTCATTCGCTCAAACGCCACCAGCAATGCGTAACTTTCCAAAAAATCTGCCAATACCTGAGCGTGATACATCGGCGAACGTTCGTAATGTCCACCGTCCGCCAGAACCTGTTCGTCCAGTTCGCGCCACAATAACCGCTCGCCCGCTTTCAACCAGCGTTCGTTTTGAAAAAACAATCCGCCGATGACCAGCGCCTTGACGTTTTTCAGCAGATGATTCGCCAACAAGTGATGTTCCAAATGCCGATTCAGAAACCCAAGATGATCGAAAATACTCGCTCGCCATTTGGCCAGAAAGCTTTCGTCCTCACGCTCTGTCACCAGAGCATAAGCGTAAATCCAATTCACCACGCGCAGCGAAATTGGATACGCGTCCCAACCATCACTGCGGCCAACCCGCGCTTTGGCAATCCAGCTTTCGATCAATCGGCGACATGCTTTCCAGGCGGACACATTGCTGCGTTCAACCAACGCGCGCGCGGCCAACGGCGCAAAACCGAAATAATGAAGTTGATAATTCCAGAGATGACTTTCGTGCCGACGATTCCAATCCACCGGGTCAATCGTCAAGCTGCGGTTCAGAAACGTGAACCGGTTTTGTTTCAAATCGCCCAACCAGCCGTCAAATTCAATCAGAGATTGATTCAGATGCGCGAACTGTTCGATGAAACTTCGGCGAATCGTTTCAACGGATTGCGGCGAAACCGATGGAACAGCCGAACCAACTGCGGTCGAACGGAACGCTAGCTGCGGCAACGCGCGATAAAGCCGAAACTGCGCCACACGCAGTGGGCGATACGCCAATTGCTCCCAGCGCAAATGCTTCAACGTCCGGAACAGCAACAACAGATTCAACACTCGGCTCCAAAACTGACCGTCTCCGGCTTCCCGCTTCGCAGCGAATCTTCAATCCGCAATGTCGCCAGCGTGGTCAGCAGCAGGCTGCGCCAGGCAATCGGCATTTCGCTGCCTTCGCGCACTGCTGCGACGAAGGCTG
>JAEUQP010000665.1 GCA_016789645.1 Acidobacteriota bacterium
CGCGGCATCGAAGAAGTCGTCGCCAATTCGATTCTGATCAAGGTCAATCAAATTGGCACGCTGACCGAAACGCTGGACGCGATTGAACTGGCGCGAACGAACAATTACACGGCGATTGCGTCGCACCGTTCAGGCGAAACCGAAGACGCTTTCATTGCGGATTTGGCCGTCGCCACCAATTGCGGCCAGATCAAAACCGGTTCGGCATCGCGAACGGATCGCATCGCCAAATACAACCAACTGCTTCGCATCGAAGAAGAACTTGGTGAATCAGCACGGTACGGCGGGTTTTCGTCGTTTTACCAACTTGAGCTTGGGCAATTGAATTTCCCGGTCAAGGTGAAAACCGCCCGCCGCTAAGCTTTTGAGAGAGGCAATTTCAAAAAAATTGCCTCTCTTTTCTCCCTCTAAAAAACTTTGCCATCCACAGCCGACAAAGTTTCATCAGAGTGCTTGCCATTTGAGTTTTCAGGAGAACCAATTTATGCCAGACAAAGCCAAACTGTTTTCGCGTGCGTTTGCTCTATTGCTGTTGCTTGGCCTGAGTGCAAGTACAACTTTAGCTCAGGACACTGTAACCGGCGCGTTTGAAGGAACCGTTACCGACAGCGTGACCGGCCTTGCCATCGAAGGCGCGACCGCCGAAATCACCAATGTCGAAACCGGTATCGTCGCCACCAAACTGACCGACGCCAGAGGGCGCTTTTATCAGGGCTTACTGCCACCCGCGCTTTACAAAATTCGCGTGACGAAAACCGGTTATCTGCCGAACGAAACTTTCCAGCGTTTGAAAATTGCGCGGACAGGTGAAGTCGTTCCGGTTCCGGTCAGCCTTGATCCCGCGCCAGCGGCTCCAGCGGTAACGCCTCCGACTACGCCGCCAACCACGCCTCCAACGACGCCGCCGACAACTCCTCCTGGAACTCCTCCTGGAACTCCGCCAGCAACGCCGCCCGCGCCGATTCCTGCGACGGCTCCGGCAACAGCGGCTGGCAACGAAGTGCGTAGTTCAATCAACACGCTCGACGCGCGCCGCAGTGGTTCGTTCAGCGAATCTGATGTGACCGCCTTGCCACTTGGCGGAACCACGCTCACGCGAAGCTTTGACGAACTGGCCCTGTTATTGCCCGGCGTAGCGCCTCCGCCACAAACGCTGGGAAGCGTCGCTGGCCCCGGACAAGGCGCAGGCGTTGGCACTTCGGGACAATTTGCGGTCAACGGACTTCGTTCGCGCGCGAATAATTTCACGGTGGATGGTTCGGACAACAACGACGAAGACATCGGCGTTCGGCGGCAAGGATTTCTGGCATTGATTCCGCAACCGATTGAATCCATACGCGAATATCAGGCAATCACCTTGCTGGCTCCGGCGCAATTTGGCCGTAACTTCGGAGCCGTGGTCAACGCGGTTTCCAAATCCGGTGGTAATCAAATTCACGGCAACCTGTATAGCTTTTTCAATTCCAGCCAATTGAATGCACGCAACGTCTTCGATTCCACCAATGGCAATAACCTGATTCGCGTT
>JAEUQP010000234.1 GCA_016789645.1 Acidobacteriota bacterium
TTCCCGGATTCGGCTTGCCTGTCATGCCATCAGCAAAAAGCCGCAACAGATCGCGTCTTCACACAGTTTTATCCTGTGCTGAACGCTGCCCGCGCGAAATAAGCAGATGGGCAAAACGTCAGGATGTATTCGCTATTTTCATTTTCCATTTGCCAGTTTCCATCTTTCATTGTCATTCAATCGCTGAAGAACGCACTCAATGACAAATGAAAGATCAAAAATGGAAACTGGCAAATGAAACTACCGTCCAATTTCTCTCTGGCCGTTCATGCCAAACTATCTTCGATTGGCCTTCGTTTCTGTGGCAACGGTTTCATCAAAAGCGATATTCCTAAGACGCTCAAAACAACAACCAAAACCAGCCCAAGCATGCCCAGCATCCGATCCAGCCATTTCACCCCCGTCCATTGAAGGAAGGGTTTTTTTCACCAAACCCAAGCCCTTCCTTACGGTCGGGCTACTGACACAGCAGGTTTTGCGTAAGTCCTGATCAAGTTACTGCTAGGGGATTGAGTCGAAAATAATCCTGCCAAGTTTCAACGGCTTTGCTGCCTGATAGATGGGAAGTCAGAGATTTGCCATCCATCAAACGGCAAAGCCGCTTGCTCCTTGCTCATCCGCAAAAGTTTTTACCGCGCGACTTTGGTCCACACGCCGCCGGCTTTGGCGCTGCGGGTGATGGCTTCGACGACGCAGTTGGATTCGTGGCCGTCGGCAAAGGTCGGGAATTCGATCTTGTCCTTATCGGCTTCCATCGAACGGCCTTCGGCGATGAAGGTGTACACATTGCGAAGCAGATTGCGGAAAGCATCTGCCCACGCTTCGCCGTGACCGCCGGGAAGCGCGGCGTAATGCGCGATGCTGGGATCGAGCAGGCCTGGGTCTTTCAACATCCAGCCGTTCGGTTCATTGCGTTTGCCGATCCACAGTTCGTTCGGGCGTTCCTGTTTCCAGGCCAGTGCGGCTTTGTTGCCATCCACTTCGATTTCCAGCCCGTTTTTGTGACCGGCGCTGACCTGCGAAACCGAGAACGAACCTTTCATTCCATTTTCAAACCGCAGCAAGACACTGGCGAAATCTTCGGTATCCACCGGATATTCATCGAATTCTTCCTGCCCGCTGCTCTTGGCAAAGGCTTCGCGTGTGCCTTTCGGTTTTTGCCGAGTCGGGTAAACCGTCGTGTATTCGGCCAAAACTTCCGCAATGCGCGATCCGGTGATGTATCCGGCCAGATCGCACCAGTGCGAACCGATGTCGGCCACGCAGCGCGATTCGCCTCCTTCTTTTTCCAGTCGCCAGTTGTAATCGTTCGGATACAGCAGCCAGTCCTGAATGTAATAGCCGTGAACCCAGTGCGTTTTGCCGATGTCGCCTCGGTTAATCATGACGCGCGCCTGCTGCATCAACGGGTTGTAGCGGTAATTGAACGTCACGGCGTGAACGATGCCTTTGGCTTTGGCGGCGTCGAGCATGGTTTTGGCGTCGGCGGAATTCAGCGCCAGCGGTTTGTCGGCGATGACGTGTTTGCCGCGTTCGATGGCGGCCATCGTCACGGGCAGGTGCAGATCGTTCGGCGTGCAGTTGTGAATGACTTCGATTTCCGGATCGTCCAGCAAAGCTTCGTAACTGCCGTACGCTTTCGGAATGCTCATCTTCGCGGCTTTGGCTTCGGCGGAAGCCTGATTGCTGCCGGCAACGGCAACAACGTCCACGAATCCCAGCCGCCGCGCGGCTTCAATGTGATGCGGGCCAACAAAGCCAGCGCCGATCAATGCAGTTTTGACGGTTCGCATGTCAGTGCAAATCTCCCTTTGGAAAACAGATTTTTGAATGTGATTGATG
>JAEUQP010000251.1 GCA_016789645.1 Acidobacteriota bacterium
TGCTGTCCCGAACTGCCAAACCGGGCAATTTCATACCCGTCCGAAAGAATTTCCAGATCGTCGCGGTGCGGCCCGACCAGCGAATAGCCAATGGCGATTTCGTTCTTCAGCCGCAGGTTCAACCGTTCGCGTAACAGCGCAGCATAATCGTTCAAATCGCCTTTGCCTTCGAGCGAGGACTTATACCGAATCTTGATTTCTTCAACCTGAAACAGCGACGGATTGAGCGCAGCTTGCAGTTTGGCCAGATAAGCAGTGCGTGCCAGATAAACTTCGGTTCCGAGCGCGACCAACTGATCGTTCCAGGTTTCGATTTGCGGCTGAAAACGCAATGGATCATCTGCATCGGACGCTTCGCGCAACAAGGCGTTTTTCTGTTTCAGCACGCGGTTGTATTCGTTGAGCGTGCCCAGATACGACGGCAACGTACCGAACACGCCGCGGTCCAGAAATTTTCGCCGCGCATCTGGCGCTCCGCGAACGATGTCCATTTCGTCAGCGGTAAACGCAATCGCGTCCAGATTGCCCAGATACCGCACTGCGGCTTCGCGCTTGCCATTGACGAAAGTTTGTTTGGTTGTCGCCGTCAGCAACAGTTGCAGGTCTTTGGCCAGATCATGATGCTTTCCGCGTGCGACCGTGCCGCGCAAAATGGCTTCGGATTCGTGGTGTTTGATGGCGTCGCGCGGGTGCGACGTGCGAAAGGATTTGGTCGTCGCCAGCAAATACGCCGCTTCCAGCCAACTGCTTTTGCCGTGCGCGTTCAGGCCGTAAACGACATTCAAGCCGGGAGAAAATTCAATTGCGCCAGAAAGATTGCGAAAGTTGAGAGCTTCGATTCGGATCAAGTGCATGATTTAGCTCAGGTGCGCGGAGTTCGATAAATCGCGTTTGAATTCCAGCGCGCGCTGCGGGCGATCCATCGGTTCTTTTTCCAGAGCGCGCAAAATCTCCGCTTCGATCATGGCGTTGACCTCTTTGTTGAGCTGGTGCAGAGGTTGAGGCTTGTCGTTGAGCAACTTCACGCCGAAATCCCCCACGCGCTTGGCGGCAAACGGAGGTTGCCCGGCCAGCATTTCGTAGGCGATGACTCCCAGACTGTACACATCCGACCGCAAGTCGGCTTCTTCGCCACGGAATTGTTCCGGGCTTAGGTACGTCGGGCGCAAAGGCAATTGTCCCTGCCCTTGCAACCGCGCCGTGGTTCCCGGCACAAACTGTTTGCCGCTGCCGAATTTGGTGAAACTGAACCCAACCAACATCACCAACGGATTCAACGAACCCGTTGTCGGTTCGGTTTTGAACGGCAGAATGACGCTTTCCGGTTTCAGGTCGCGATGAACCAGCCCGGATTTGTGCGCGGCATCCAGCGCGTCGCACAGCTCCGAAAGCAAATTGATGGCACTGGCCACATCAAACTTGCCGGTGCGTTGCATTTCCTCGCGCAGTGAATGGCCTTTAATGTATTCGCTGACAACATAGCCGGTGGCATCCTGCAAAATACCAAAATCCTGCACGGCAGCCACCAACGGATTTTTGAACTGAAGCGCGATCTGGGCTTCACGGCGAAACCGATCCTGCGCGCGTGGATCGGCAATGACACTGGCGCGAATGATTTTGACGGTGACTTCCTTGCCTGATTCCAGACTGGTGGCGGCAAAGACAATGCCTGTCCCGCCTCGCACCAGCACTCGCTCAAGCTGGTAACGCGAATTGATCGTATACGGA
>JAEUQP010000253.1 GCA_016789645.1 Acidobacteriota bacterium
TGGGTTGTAAAGAAAGTGAAGACGCCGGATTGATTACCGGCAACAACAAGAACAGGTAAGAGGACAGCGGCAGAATGTTTGAATCGAAAAACTCATAATGACGCGGGCATCATAATCTGGCGAATCGTTTTGTCAAGACTGAGACTTTGGGGATTCCTCAGCGCCTGACTGATCGTGCGATCATTGCTTAATGGCTTGGGTTTGATTGCGAAGCAAATGGTAAGCGGCTTCCTACATCACATTATTTTCCAGTCGAACACAAAGAAACTGCTTGACGCCTTACCCTGTAAACGTTGTAACTTCCGCGCGCTTCAGTAACCAAGTTCATTCAACAAATCAAAATCCAGCCATCGAAGTTGACACAAGCGGTCTGTCAAAAAGATGTCGGCCACCCCGCCAAAGATTCGTGTTGTCAGAGAGAATTCTGAAATTCCGAGTGACACATGCATCTCTTTCAGGAGATTTCCCATGAACTTTATGCGGTTTGGCCTTCGCCGTGTCATCGCGCTCACACTCACTCTGCTGCTGATTTCCAATCAAACACTGGCTGCAACAGTCTTTCTGCCTCAGGCTGTGAGCCAGTTTGCAGCCTTTATTTCCAATGACTGGCCAGAATGGAAATCAGGCTTTAGATCAGCGTTGTATGCCGTTCAGGGAAACAATCTTTTGATCGGAGCGGGCAAGCAGCGACCAGCCCCCAAAGCACAAGAGACTCAGCCGGACAGGGATCGTCGCATTGTGAAAATCAGCATTCATCCCGGAGATGTAGCGGCAACAGTGGGGGAAATCATTCAGTTCACAGCCATTGCACGCGATAGCAACGGTGCCGCTGTCCCGGGTGCAACTTTTACCTGGAGTGGTAATGATCAGGGGCGCAACCGCAGCATGACCATTTCGCAAAAAGGTGAGTTCATTGCTCGCGTTGCGGGCGTGTATCAGATTCGCGCGCAAAACGGAGTTCATCAGGATCAAGTGAAGGTGACAGTCACAGGGGGCGATCCGCGCGGACGTGCGGTTCGGCCTGAACGCGTGATAGATGTTTCTTCACGTGATTTGCCCAAAATTTCCAGTCTCACCCCATCCCGCAAAACGACGCAGCCAGCAATGAATCGAACTACGGCAGGATCTCCATTTCGCGCAGGCTCTTCGTTCATGCCCGCCGGGACAGGTATACAGCCAAGGCTACACTGAAATCGTCGGTTGCATTCCTTCCTGATCCGACTGAATGGAATGAAACCAATATCCAGTTGGCCGATGATCCCGGACGCGAACGTGGTCCATTGGTTCCGAATCGCCCAAGCTCTGTCGGGGCAGGAAGTGGCAACTTTTCTTTTTCTGCGCCGCTGGTTTCGATGGCAGGCAGAGGTCTGAATCTGTCGCTTGCGCTTAATTACATTTCTCGGCTTTGGAATCGTGTTGATGGCGAAATGGTCTTCAATCTGGACAAGGATTGGCCTTCGCCGGGCTTTTCGCTTGGCTTTGGCAAGATCATCGGAACGGGGGACATCGGCGGGTACATGATCATCGAAGCCGATGGGTTGCATCGGTCGCATCAGGGGCGAACGGCGCTGTATGGCGACAGACAGGAATTCACTGCTCGAACGGTTGATGGATCGTTCATTGATTACATTGTGGAGGGAGACCTGCTTTCCGCGGGTGGCGCTCCCAGAGTCGGCAGGGCCACGTACCCAAATGGCACCATTGTGCAATATGGAGCGCGAGGGCAGGATTGCATCTACCCGACCCGCATTACTGATGCCAGCGGCAATTACCTCACCGTTGCGTATCGCAATAATTCTGGGCCGCAGATTGACCGAATTGCCGATACCGTTGGTCGTGAAGTCGTTTTTCATTACGATAGTAGCAATCGTCTGACAGCTATCACTGCTGCTGGACTTGGCGGCAACAGTGTCTTTGAGGTTGCGCGGTTCCACTACAAAACCTTGACTCTCAATCCGGGCTTTCCAGGTTTGACGATTCGAGTTCCCAACAACAATTACAACATTGAAGTGCTGGATGCGGTTTATTATCCGTCTACTGGAAGCGGGTATTGGTTTGGAGACGCTGATTCCTATTCCAGTTACGGAATGTTGGCCAAGGTTGTCGAACAGCGAGGTATGACCTTCAGTAGCACTTCGCTGAATTTTCAGGGCGTAGTGTCGCCCGGCCAGATGTCCAGGCAAAGCGTTTACAACTTGCCGTTACAGCCAACTTCCTTAAGCGACACGCCGCTGTACACGACTCGCACGGATACCTGGGCGGGAATGGACAGCGCACCTGCTATCACGACCTATTTGGCGCAAGTCAACGCCAACCCTCGTACCTTCACGGTCATTACTCCCGACGGAGTCAAAAACGTTCAAACGTCTTTCAACAATTCCGGCCAATACAACGATGGGATTCTTTCCCAACAATCGGTTTATCCAACGTCAGGCACAAGCCTTTCCGCCCGCACTTCAACCACGACTTGGGGAGCGGGACTTCATACCGTCACTTGGTACAACTTTACTGTTGATTTGATTATTCCTCGTCCAACGCGAATCGAGTCTTTGGAAGCTTCGCTGCCGATGAAAGTGACGGAGTTCGGTTACACCGGGGGGCTGTTCAATCAAGTGACGTCTGTCCGCGAATACGATTACACCGGCGCGTTGGCGCGCACGACGACCACCGAGTACGAAAATTCATCAGCTTACGTGAATCGTCATATCTTCAATTTGGTCAAAACTCAGGAAGTGTTTGCGCCCAACGGCACGAGAGCTTCGCGAACTGAATTTCGTTATGACGAACACCCGTTACAGCAAACATCGGGAGTGGTTCGTCATACGGCGTCTTACAATCCTTATACACCGGATGAGTATAGTTGTGGCGAGCCGATCCCGGATCCCAACGATCCAGACTGTCAAAATCCATGGTGCGAGCCTTGGAATCCAGGAAGCCCCGAACCGGTCTGCAATGGGATTTGTAGCTATTACACGCCTTGTGGGTATTATCCGGTTTTCGATCCAGCGACTCTCAAGCGCGGCAATGTGACCAGTATCGTTCGGTATGCCGATGCTGCCAACTTATCAGGTGCAATTACCGAAACTCGCAAATATGACGTGACCGGAAATCTGATTTCCGTGACGGATTCTTCCTGCTGCCAACAGACCAGTTTTCAATACACGCTGGCGACGCAGTTCGCTTATCCGGTTTCGCAAACTCGAGGAGCCATCAGCGACACGACCAAACAGATTAGAACATCTGCTATCTGGGATTTATGGACTGGCTTGGTTCTGGAAACCAGAGATGGTGATAACAACCTGACGACCATCACCTACAACACTACGACGCTACGACCTGAGACGGTCTTTCTGCCGACCGGAGCTTATACCTACAGCCTTTATCAGGATGCCAACCTGACAGCTTATGAGCGCGCCTATGGCAGCGATGGAGTTTTTATCGGAGGCAGCGACAGTTATTTGAGCGGCATTGGCCAGACGCGCGCTCAAGTCAATTACAGCGCAGAAACCGCAGCGGATGTCACTGCGGGCAACTATCAAACCGAAACCGTCAATGTTGAATACGATTCAACCGGCAAGGTTGTCAGGCAAAGCCGTCCTTATCGAGTTGGCGAAACTCCTGTTTGGAGCTTGATTCGTTACGATTGGGCTGGGCGGCCAGACAGGATTACTGCGCCAGACGGCAGCGTTTCGCAGAGTTTTTACGATGAACGAACTTACCCGAGCGCGGCGACCCAGCAACACGGCATGACCGTTCGCAGCGTTGACGCTTGGGGACGCGAACGCTGGGCACGGACTGACGCGTTGGGGCGCATGGTCGAAGTCTTGGAACCAAATCCGAACGGCAATGGCACAGTGACCGAAACCGGTGCGTTGCGGACAGAATACCTGTATGACGTGCTGAACCAGATTACAGAAATTTGGCAGGGCGCACAGACTCGATATTTCAAACACGACTCGCTGGGGCGGCTGATTTACCACAAGCTCGCCGAACAAGATGGGACGATCAATGAAGCTGGCGGGGCGTGGAGCGGTAAATTCGAATATGACACGCGCTCCAATCTGATCCGGCAAACCGATGCGCGCGGAGTCGTGACGAATTTCAATTACAACGGCGATCCGCTAAATCGGTTGCAATCGGTCAGCTACACGGTTCCTGCCGCGATGACCGGGACAATTGCTCCGGCTGCAACGGTCACTTATCAGTACGTGACCACAGGAGACATTACGCGGCTGCAAAGCGTGACCGATGGGATGGGGGCGGAAGTTTACGGCTATGATGGTTATGGACGCTTGACTCAAACGACTCGCAACCTGACCGGTCGCTCTCCATTGGTTACAAACTACGATTACGATTCATTCAGCCGGTTGAAGCAGACGACTTATCCTGCGCGTTACGGTCAGCCAGGCACGCCGCGTTCGGTTGTTGCCGAAACGTATCGCATCGGCGGCACGCTGAAAGACTTGAAGGTGGATGGCGCGAATGTTGCTTCGCAGTTTCAGTACAACGCAGCCAATCAGGTGAAGACCGTGACGCTGGGCAATGGCGCGGTAGAAGCCTTTACTTACGACAATCAAACAGGGTTGTTGACCGGGCAAACCCTGACCGGAGCAGGGGAATCGTTGCTGAACCTGACGTATGGCTACAATGGTGCGGGAGCTTATGCCAGCGTCAAAACCGGTCAGATCACGAGCATTACTGACAATCTGACTGGCAACAACGGCGACCGCAATCGCACGTTCCAATATGACAAACTTGGGCGTTTAACCGGAGCCAATGGCACTCGCAGCGGAGCCGCCTGGTCGCAAGGCTACGTTTATGACCGTTATGGCAACCGCCAGCAGGTGATTGCCAGCGGCGCGCTGACGGCTCAGCTTGAGATGCCCGAACTGCCGGAACTGAAATTCCGTGAACC
>JAEUQP010000303.1 GCA_016789645.1 Acidobacteriota bacterium
GGGCGGCAGGCAATCGGTGCGTTTTGGCAATTGGAAAGCAATTCGCCAGCCGATGCTGACCGGCAAGGTAGAGCTGTTTGATCTGTCGAAAGACCTTGGCGAAACGAACAACCTGGCCGATTCGAAACCTGAGATCGTAAAACAGGCAATCGCTCTGATGAACGAAGCGCACGTTGACCATCCGAATTGGAAAGTGCGGCAATGAAATGAAAACCTTTTTTGATCCACGAAGGGCACGAAGAAAACACGAGGGGGAATCAGGTTGATTTGTTTTCTTCGTGAATCTTTGTGTGCCTTCGTGGAAAAAACCTATTCCTGAAAAGCGAGATACCAATGACGACACGATTGATTCAATTGCAGCAAGGAAGCATTCGCAAACTTGGCTTGGTCGAAGAGCCGAATGTTCGATTGCTGACGAAATTCGCCACGGTGTATGACCTGGCGAACGAAGCGATCAACACCAACACGAAATTAACCGATCTGGTTCGACAACATTTGAGCGAGGAAATGCTGGAATACGATTCGATTTACGCCGGAACGTCGGCGTGGCGGATTCTGCCCGCGGCGGATCATCCTGAAGAACCGGCTCGGTGTTTGGTGACGGGAACCGGATTGACGCACACGGCCAGCGCCAAAAATCGCAACGCCATGCACGCCAAAAGCGACAATCTGACCGACAGCATGAAAATGTTTCAGTGGGGATTGGAAGGCGGGCGACCTGCGGAAGGGCAGATTGGCGTTGCGCCCGAATGGTTTTACAAAGGCAACGGCACAGTGTTGCGCGGTCACGGCGAACCGCTCGAAGTTCCCAAGTACGCCGAAGACGGCGGCGAAGAACCGGAAGTCGCAGGCATTTATTTGATCGGCGCGAATGGCCAGCCATATCGCATTGGGTTCGCGGTCGGCAATGAATTTTCCGACCATCAGTTTGAAAAGCACAATTACCTGTATCTGGCCGGGTCAAAGTTGCGAAGCTGTTCCATCGGGCCGGAACTGGCGATTGACCACGACTTTCAATCCGTGCCCGGCACGGTTTCCATCGAACGCGACGGCCAGACAGTCTGGTCGCACGAAATCAAAACCGGTGACGCCGAAATGTGCCACAGCCTCGGCAACATTGAACATCATCACTTCAAATTTGAAGGCCATCGGCGACCGGGCGATCTGCACGTTCACTTTTTCGGAGCCGATGCATTCAGCTTTGGCGCGGGCGTTCGGTTGAACGACGGGGATGTGATGAACGTTCGCTTTGATGATTTCGGGCGAACGCTCCGTAACCCGGTCAGGATTGCCAAAGAAGATGATGCTGTCGTTGCTGTCACATCACTTGTTTAAGTTTTGTCATCAGGAGAGCGTCTGTGATTTCCATCCGAAAAATCGTTTTGATTTTCTGTGGTTTGTGGCTGTTGTCGGCTTCAGCCTTGCCGCAAACTACTTCGAAGTCTTTGGCAAACATGCCGCCAAATATCGTGATGATTGTTTCGGATGATCACGGCTGGCGTGATTACGGTTTTATGGGGCACCCGCAGATTCGCACGCCGAATCTGGACAAGTTGGCTTCGCAGTCGCTCTTGTTTCGACGTGGCTATGTTCCAACCGCACTGTGTTCGCCCAGTCTGGTTTCGATCATCACCGGACGCTATCCCCACGAACACTTGGTCACGGGCAACGATCCTCCTGCTCCTCCGGGAGGCAAACAGGGCAATTGGCGAAATCATCCGCAATACGTCGCCGACTGGAATGAACTGCGTTCGTTCATCCATCGCCAGCCGACTTTGCCGGGTTTGCTGGAACAGAAAGGCTACGTCAGTTTGCAAACCGGCAAGTGGTGGATGGGCAGCCCCGCCAACGGCGGTTTCACCGAAGGCATGAGCCATGGCGACAAAGATCGTGGCGGACGACACGGCGATGTGGGGCTGGACGTTGGACGCAAAACGATGCAGCCAATCACGGACTTCATCGTTCGCGCGCGCGCGCAGCAAAAGCCATTTTTTATCTGGTATGCGCCGATGATGCCGCATTCCCCGCACAACGCTCCTCAGCGATTGGTTGATAAATACCGTGACAAAGCGCCAGACCTGGAAACGGCGAAGTATTGGGCCAGCGTGGAATGGTTCGACGAAACCTGCGGCCAGTTGTTGGATCAAATCGAAGGCAGCAACACGATTGTCGTGTACGTCGCTGATAACGGCTGGATTCAAGGCAACGGAGACGCGGTCAGCATTCGTTCCAAACGGACGCCTTATGACGCGGGAATTCGCACGCCGATCATGATTCGCTGGCCGGGCAAGGTCACGCCGCACGCTTCGTCGCAACTGGCCAGTTCGCTGGACATTGTACCTACCCTGTTGGCGGCGACAGGAATAGAAGCGCCAACAGGATTGCCGGGCTTGAACCTGTTGAATGACGCGGCGGTCAGATCGCGGCGAACCTTGTACGGAGCCAGCTTCACGCACGATCTGGTTGAGTTGCGAAACCCGGCGGCGAATGTGCTGACTCGGTGGGTGATTGATGGTGACTGGAAATTGCTGGTTCCGATTCCGGGGCAAACCAACGAAGAACAACCTCAGCAAACGGAGCTTTACCGAATCACCACCGACGCCGAAGAACGCGACAATCTGGCTGCCAAAGAGCCAAAACGTGTGGAAACATTGCGGCGAAAACTGGATGCATGGTGGAACCTCAAACAAAACAAGGCTCAAGCCAAGCCGAACATTTTGATTTTGTACGCTGACGATTGGCGGCACGACACGTTGGGCGTGGCCGGAAATCCGATTGTCAAAACGCCGAATCTGGATCAGTTGGCGCGTGAAGGCGTGCGATTCGCCAATTCGTTTGTGACGACTTCGATTTGTGGAGTCAGTCGCGCGACGCTGTTTACCGGTCAATGGATGTCACGGCACGGCAACCCGGCGTTTGAAATGTTCAAAACTCCGTGGAGCGAAACTTATCCCGGCGTGTTGCGAAAAGAGGGGTATCACGTCGGCCATATTGGCAAATGGCACAACGGCAAATTTCCTGCGGAGCAATTCGACTTCGGGCGTTCGTACGCCGGAAAGCATTACCAAAAACAGCCAGACGGCACGATGATTCACGTTACCCAAAAAAACGAAGCCGATGCGCTGGAGTTTTTGCGGACTCGGCCAACCGGCAAACCATTTGTGTTGACGCTGGCGTTTTTTGCGACGCACGCCGAAGACGAAAACCCAAAGCAGTATTTGTATCAGCCGCAGAGCGAATCGCTTTATCAGGATGTGACAATTCCGACGCCGAAAACGGCTGGCGATGAATTTTTCCGTCGCTTGCCGCCGTTCATCGCCAACGAGAAAAACGAAGGGCGCAACCGTTGGCATTGGCGGTTCGACACGCCGGAAAAGTACCAGCAATACATGAAGGCGTATTACCGGCTGGCGACCGAAGTGGATGCCACCGTTGGCCGCGTGCTGGCTGAATTGCGCGCGCAAGGATTGGATGACAACACGCTGGTCATTTTCACAACGGACAACGGGTACTTTCACGGCGAACACGGTTTGGC
>JAEUQP010000312.1 GCA_016789645.1 Acidobacteriota bacterium
CCGCCAAACGCTGGTCGTAGCTTTTCCGGCGCTCCTCTTCAATCATGAAAATGTTAACCTCTGCCCAGCGTGCCTTGCATTGAAGGGCCTCTTCTTTTGTCATCATTGCCGCCTCTCAGCCGAGCCCTTTAACTGGCTCGGCTGAGATTATGCTACGTGATGACGTGTTACTTCGCATCATTCAGCGTCTGCAACGCCGCTTGAATTCGCTGGCGTGCGATGGCGACGGCCTGATCCGCAGCAACTTCTTCTGACGTCTTGGTGGCGCGGTCATAAAATTCGACCTTGCCTTCCTTGAGCTTTTTCGGGCCGATGCGGATTTGGAAGGGGAACCCGACCAGATCGGCGTCGTTCAATTTGACGCCTGCGCGTTCGTCGCGGTCGTCATACAGCACGTCAATGCCTGCGCTGGCCAATTCGTCATAGATACGATCGCCTGTCGCTTTGACGTCGGCGTCTTTGACATTCAGCGGCGACACCAAAAACTGGAACGGTGCAATCGTAATCGGGACGATGATTCCGGCGACATCGGTGTGGCGTTCGATGGCGGCAGCAAGAATTCGTTCGACGCCGATGCCGTAACTGCCCATGACGATGGGAACCGGTTTGCCTTCGGCGGTGAGCACCGGTGCGCCCATCGAAACGCTGTATTTCGTGCCGAGTTTGAATATGTGGCCGACTTCCAGCGCTTTGGCTACACGCAGTACGACATCGCATTTCGGACAGCCTTCGCCTTCGACGACGGTGCGCAAATCCGCCCATGCACCAACTTTGATGTCGCGTTCAATGCTGACATTGCGCAGGTGGTGATCGTCTTCGTTTGCTCCGGTGGTCATGTTTTTGCGACCGCGCAACGCTTCGTCGGCGATGATCGGCAGCTTCGTCACACCAACCGCGCCCAGGCTTCCGGCATGCGCGCCCATCAAGTCAAAAATTTCTTCCGGGTGCGCGGGGCGAACGGCGGTTTGTTCCCAGCCGTCCACGTTGACGATTTTTGCGATGGCGTTCGAAAGTTTGGCGTCGTTGACCTGATGATCGCCGCGCAACAATGCCAGAAACGGCGTGGTTTTGATGTCGTGGCCTTTTTGCGCCAGCGAAACATAAACCAGCGTTTTGATCTGTTTGTTGGCCGCCGTGCCACCGTCAAAGTTCACCAAATCTTCGATCGTGCGAACGCCGGGCGTCGGGAATTTTTCGACTGCTGCTGATCCTTCGCCATCATCAATGGCTGGGATGCGCGATTGCGCTTTTTCGGTGTTGGCGGCGTACCGGCATTTCGGACAACTTGCCACTAGGTCTTCACCTGCGTCGGTGTAAACCATGAATTCGTTCGACGCCGATCCGCCCATCGAACCGGAATCGGCTTCGACGATGACAAAATCCAGTCCGCAACGGCTGTAGACTTTGCAATACGCCGCGCGTTGATCGTCAAAGGACTTGTCCAAACCGGCCTGGTCAATGTCGAAGGTGTACGCATCTTTCATGGTGAATTGGCGGACGCGCAACAAGCCGGATTTCGGGCGCGGTTCGTCGCGGAATTTGGTTTGAATCTGATACCAGACCTGCGGCAGTTGTTTGTACGAGCGCAGGTGATTGCGCGCGATGTCGGTGAAGCATTCTTCATGCGTCATGCCCAGACAGTAATCGCCGCCCTTGCGGTCTTTCAGCCGGAACATATTTGGCCCCATCACCGACCAGCGCCCGGATTCCTGCCAGATTTCCGCCGGGTGCAACGCCGGGAAGAAAAATTCCTGACCGCCAATGGCGTTCATTTCCTGACGAATGATTTCGGAAATTTTCAGCACCGACCGTTGCGCCAGCGGCAAATAGGTGTAAATGCCTGCGCCCAATTGGCGCACCAGTCCGGCGCGCAATAACAATTTGTGGCTGATGACTTCAGCGTCCGAAGGCTCTTCGCGAAGAGTGGGGATAAAGTAAGTTGACCAACGCATAACAGTAAGTAGGAATTCGGAAGGATGAACGATGAGTTCAAGTTCGATTCATCATTCAGCATTCATCCTTCATCATTCGGTATTTCCTTTCAGTGTTTTTGGGCGATAGCGATGAGTGACAGGCCGCATGGCGGGCCAATCCATTTTTCCAGACGTAACAGCGGGACGAGTTTGTTGGCCAGATTGGCCTGACCTGTGGGCAAATAATCGCGTTTGAGCAGGCGCCCGTTGATGAACCAGGGCAGGGCCGCCAGCAAGCTGAAATACTTTGTTTGCTGCACTGCAAACCCGGCTTGTTCCAGTTTGCCGACCATTTCTCGTTTGCTGTAGCGGCGAAAATGGCCAACCGCTTTGTCGAATTCGCCATACAAGAATTGGTGAGAGGGAACCAGCAACGCCAGTTTGCCGCCCGGTTCCAGCACGTCGCGCATCTGCTTCAACGCAAATAGATCGTCTTCGATGTGTTCCAGCACATTCAGACAAACCACCGTATCAAACGGATTGGCAACCAGTTCCGGCGCGGCTTCAGCCATCAGGTCGAATTTGCCCACGCTGACATTCGGTTTGTCGCCGAACAGGCGTTGCAATTCGCCGCGGTATGCGGGAACCACATCTGTCGCCATCACCTGTCGGTTGTCCGCGCACAAAAACTGAGTGATGTTGCCGGTTCCCGAACCGACCTCGAGCACACGACGCCCCACAGCCTCCGCGATTTGTTCGTAGAGCCAATAATTGTATCGGTCGAGTTCGGCTAGCTGATTCAGCGTTGCCGTCAAAGCTAAGCTTTCTTGTGCCATAACAAATGCCTGCTGGTGTGTTGCCGGAAAATCAAGGCACGGATAATGCCCGCTGGTTTGTCACAAAGTCAAATTCCGTAACTCGCCGGTTCTATTGCGCCTGTTTGCGCTGGTTTCTATAATCTCAGCGCATTTACCGCTAACGGGTCGTCATTCAAACAATCCATGCATCAATCGGAAACATCTCCCACAGAAACCTTCGCCCAGAGTTTTGGGCGCGAAGATCGTTTCGCGTTGCTGGCGCTGGCCGGATTGTTTGTGTTGATGCTGGCGGCATCGTGGCAACGCTGGACTCAGCCGCTGCTCGATCACGGGCGGGAAATGAATCTGCCAACGCGGATTCTGGCAGGCGAACATCTGTATTCCGACGTGCAATTTCTCTATGGCCCATTCGCGCCGCATTTCAATGCGCTGCTTTATAAACTTTTTGGCATTCAGCTTGGCACAATCAAAGTCGCCGGGGCGCTGTGCGCGGTCATCATTCTGTTGATGATTTACTGGCTGTCGCGGCGGCTGATGTCCGTCTGGGAATCGGCGGCGGTGACGGCGTTGGTCATGGCGCTGTGCGCCATCAAATCCACTGCGAATTACATCCAGCCGTATGCGTATGCAGCGCTGTACGGATGCGTGTTCGCTCTGGCGTCGTTGGTTTGCTCTGTGCGATTCGTGCAGCTTCGACAGGCTCGATTAATGATGTGGGCGGGGTTGTTTGCCGGGTTATCGTTGATTTCCAAACCGGAAATTGCGTTGGCGGCCTGGGCGGCGGCGGGAACCGCGTTGCTGTCCGAAAGCCTGGCGATTCGGCGTCCGTTGGGACGGGCGGCGTTGAATTTCATTGTGCCGGTGCTGGTGGTTTTGGCGCTGTCGTACGGGTTCATTCTGCGCAATGTCTCGCTGGCGACGCTGCTAAACGACAACCATGTTCTGTTCACCAACATGCCGCCGCAATTGATTTACTTCAACCGGCACATCAGTGGCTTGGCCAAACTGCCAGGATCCTTTTGGTTCACGTTGACGGGAATTGCCGTGTTTGGAATCTGGGCGGGAGCATGTGCGACGGTTGGAGCGGCGCTTTCCTTTCGAAGACAAGGATGGTTGCAGACGTTGCGGCTGAGCGGGTTGGTGTTGCTGATTGGCGTCGCAGCTCGCGAAGCGGCCATCAAGTTTCTGGGAGTTGCGGACGACGTGACTCCGTTCGCTTCGGCGATTGTTGCCTTGCCAGTGGTGATTGGCGTTATCGCCTGGCGTATTTGGAAAGCGCGAGCCGACGCAGAACCGGTTTCCATCGAACAGCGCATGTTGATCGTGCTGACTGTCTTCAGTCTGTTTTCAATGCTGCGGGCGCTGTTGAATGTGACGACGACCGGCCCATACGCGCCATTTTTCATCCCGACATTGATCGTCGTGTATTTGTATTTGCTGTTCCGCGCGGCGCCGATGTTTCTTGTTCCTTCACCGCAAATTCGATTGAAAGCGCAACAGGTTGCCGTCTGTCTGATCGTGTTGCTGGCGTTTGGATTGGCGATCAATTCCGTCAGGCGGTTTCGCACAATCAACACGTTTGAAGTCAAATCCGCTCGCGGCAGATTTTTGACTTTGCCCGAAATCGGCGAACCGTTGCAGGCGGCCATCAAATTTGCCGAAGAGCGCACTCGACCGGGCGAATACGTTTTGTCATTGCCCATTGCCACGACGATCAATTTCATGGCGGCTCGGCCCTATCCGTTGCGCGAAGAGATCGTCCATCCCGGATTTCTTTCCGATGAAAAGGAATTCGACGCCATCGAACGCATCAAATCTCGCCAGGTTCCGCTGGTGCTGGTGGCCAATTTGATTACGTCGGAATTCCGCGACCGTGTGTTTGGCGCGGATTACAACAAAGAACTGATGCGCTGGATCACCGAACATTACCACCTGGTGGCGCGCTTTGAGTCTAAACACAAACAAGGCGCCAATTTCGACAACGAACCGTTCTTCATTCTGGCTTACGAACGCAATCAGCAATAGTTTTTATCCCGCCGCTTCAATTTCGCCGACCGAATGCAATTTCATCATCGAAGACAAGCCGGGTTGTGCCGGAATGCGTCCGGCCATGGCCACGATGATTTCGCCGCGTTTGGCCAAACCGCGTTCGATCAACGTGTCGTCGGCGCGAGCCAGCAATTCATAACTCTGGCCGTTGAAATCCAGCAGATAAGGTTCCAATCCCCACACCGCCGCCAACGAGTTATAGGTTTTTTCGTGCGGCGTGAACGCGATGATTCGTTGCGGCGGACGCAGTGCCGCCAAATGCCGAGCCATGGTTCCTGACTTGCTGAAGACAACGATCAATCTGGCGTCCAATTCCTGCGCGGCATAAATGGCGGCTTCGGCAATGGCGCGGCCTTCGGTTCCTTTCTGGCTGCCGTGAATCAATTCGCGCGAACGATTGCCTTGCTGACAGTTGATTTCGGTGAAGCTGATGATGCGCGCCATCGTTTCGACGGCAGCCACCGGATAATTTCCAGCAGCGGTTTCAGCGGAAAGCATCGCGGCGTCGGTTCCATCCAGAATTGCGTTGGCGACGTCGGACGCTTCGGCTCGAGTCGGACGCGGTTCGTGCGTCATGGATTCCAGCATCTGCGTCGCTGTGATGACCAGCTTTTCTGCAGCATTGGCTTTGGCGACGATCAGCTTTTGGTGGAAAGGGACGCTTTCGACAGCGGTTTCCACGCCCAAATCGCCGCGCGCCACCATCACGCCGTCGCAAGCGGCGATGATGTTATCCAGATCATCCAACGCTTCGCGTTTTTCAATCTTGGCGATCAGCGGCGTGTCCGCGCCCAGAAATTCGATCAGCGTTTTGGCTCCGATGCAGTCGCGCGCGCTGCGAACAAACGACAGCGCGACGTAATCCACCTGTTGCTGCAATCCGAACGTCAGATCGGCGCGGTCTTTTTCCGTCAGCGAAGGAGCGGACAATTTCACGCCCGGCAGATTGATGCCTTTGTTTTCGCCCAATTGACCGCCGTTCAGCACGCGGCACACCACATCGGTTTTGCTCACCTGCTCCACACGCAATTCGATCAATCCGTCAGCGAACAAAATGCGATCCCCGACTTTCACATCCTGCGGCAGCGGCGCGTAGCTGGTTGAAACCGTCGTTTCGTCGCCAATCACATCGCGCGTCGTAATGGTCAACATCTGGTCGGCTTGCAGCCGGATCGGCTGGCCGTCTTTCAATTTCCCGGTGCGAATTTTCGGGCCGGACAAATCCAGCAACAACGCCAATGGGCGATTTAGTTCTGCGGAAATCGCTCGCAGATTTTTGATGGTTTCCGCATGGACTTCGTGCGTGCCGTGCGACAGATTCAAACGGGCGACATCCATTCCTGCCAAAATCAGTTCGCGCAATCGTTCGGGCGAACGGGATGCCGGGCCAATTGTGGCCACGATTTTTGCTCTTCTCATTGTTGTATCCAGTCAAAAGGAAAAGGGATAAGCAGGCGAACAGATGCCATCCGATCTGTTCTGTTGCTCATCCCTGTTGTATTGCAACTCACGTTAAATCCGCTATTGCTTGTCCAGTTCGCGTTTGATGGTTTCGGTCAATTCAGCCGCAACCGAATCGTCGTGGCCGATGAAATGTCCGACCAAGCGGCCGTCGCGTCCGTACACCAGAGTTTGCGGAACCGACAGGTCTTTGGATTCGACGTATTTTTTGAACACGTCGTCCGTGACCAGACCGACCGGGTAAGTGATTTTCATCTGCGCGATAAATTCGCTGACGCGTTGCGGAGTGGTTTCGGCGTCGTCCACCGCCAGCCCGACGATTTGCAACCCGCGCCGGGTGTCTTCTTCGCCAAATTTTGTCAGCGTTTGCGTGTGCAGCCGCGAATGACCGCACCAGACCGCAAAAAAGTTGATGACGGCGACTTTGCCCCGCAAATCCATCAAACTGATTTCGCGACCTGTGGACATGCGCAACGGAAATTTCGCCACAGAGCTTTTGGGCATTTCACCAATTCTGACTTTGGCGGTGGTGTCGGTTGCATAAGCAAACACCACGGCCAAGCCGAAGACCGCGACGATGGAAAACAGCACGGTTCGGAAATGATTACGGGATGACACGAACGAGCGAAAAGAAAATCTGGTCACTAGCACCTCACTTGAAAGTTCGTTGTTAATTACTTTGAGGGTTTGCGTGCGGGAGCCTTTGCAAGCTGGGCTTCAATCGCTTTTTTGACTTTGTCGGCTTGCGCCGGAGTCCAACCGACTTCGCGCAAGACCATTTTGCCGTCTGCGCCAAAGACGATGATTTGCGGAACTCCAGCGTCTTTGGGATCGGCATAATTGAATCGAATCTCTCCGGTCAGAAATCCGACGGGATAATTGATTTTGGTTCGTTCCAAAAACCCTTTCAAGCTGTTCAGGTCGTCTTTGCTGTCCTTTCGGTCGGTGGCCAAACCGATGATGGTGAATCCGCGTTGGCGATACTGATTGTAAAGCTGCACGATCTGCGGAGCGTGTTCTTCGCAATGCGGGCACCGCGACCAGAAAATATCCATCAACACGACTTTGCCGCGCAGACTGGATAATTTCACGTTTTTGGCCGCGCCGGTTGGACTATACAGTTCGACCAGCATGTCCGGCGTATCGCCGGAACCATCGGCTTTGGGCAAATCCTGAGCCTTTGCCGGAACGGAAACCATGCCGATCATCGCAAGAATGAACATCAGCAATGCCGTCTGAAAAATTGTTTTGAGTTGGTTATTCAAGAGCCGTTTCTCCCTGGATGGGGCTTACCCAAGTTTCGTTTTTTCTTTCGTCGGTTTGGCGCTGGCCTTGCTGCCGGGTTTGACGGTCGGCAGTTTTTCCAATTGCTCTTCGATGGCTTGCGTCAATCGTTTGCCCAGAGCTTCGTCCCAGCCGGTTTCGCGGAACGCCATTTTGCCGTCCGGCCCGAACAGAACCATCTGCGGCACGCCGGAATTTTTCGGATCGCCATAAAACGCGATGACATCATACGAAATCTGTCCGACCTGATAATTGATTTTGGCTTTGGTGATGTACCTGGCGACGTTTTTGGCGGCGGCGGAATTATGTTTGTCATCCGTAGCCATGCCGACAATCACCAGGCCACGTTGTTTGTATTTGTTGTTCAGCGCAACGATATGCGGAGCGTGATCCTGACAGTGCGGACAAGTCGAAAGAAACATGTCCAGCAACACGACTTTGCCGCGCAGGCTGGACAGCTTCAGTTTATCCGCTGATTCGACGCCCGGAACCGGATACAACTCGACGGCGATTTCCGGCGTGTCGCCTGATCCGTCCGGCAAAGGCAATTCGGGAACTTTCGATTGCCCGATTGGACGTGCCGCGCCAACCACCGTCAGCGCAAAGCAGAGACTAAACAAGACAGCTTTGAAAGGCGTTTTGATCCGATTCCTCATCACGCTGCTCCTGGCCAAAAAAAGAGTTAACCGCGTTTGGTTTTTTGCTGCATCGGCTTGGCGCTGGCTTTGCTGCCGGGTTTGACCGGAGCGGCAGGCGTCGCCGGAGTTTTCGTTGCCGGTGCTTTGGCAAGCTGCTCTTCGATGGCGGCTTTCAGTTTCTTTTCGATGGCTTCATTCCAGCCGATTTCACGAAACACCATTTTGCCGTCGGCTCCGAACAGAACCATCTGCGGCACGCCGTGATTACGGCTGTCGGCATAATACGCGACGACTTCGTTGGTGATGTAGCCGACGTTGTAATTGATCTTGGCTTTGGCCACAAACTCTTTCACGCTTTTGGCGGATGTCGGGTCTTCCTTGCGATCCGTTGCCAATCCCAAAACGCCGAATCCTTTTTCGCGATATTGATTGTAAATGGCCACGATGTGCGGAGCGTGTTCTTCGCAGTGCGGGCATTTCGACCAGAACATATCCAACAACGTGACTTTTCCGTACAGGCTGGACAGTTTCAATTGACTGGCTTTGGCCGCCGGAGTTCCCGGTGCAGCCTGAACCAAATCCACAATCATTTCCGGCGTGTCGCCCGATCCATCGGGTTTGGGCAATTCCGGCACGTCCTCAACGCCTAGAGTCGGCGCTGCGGCAATCACCATCGCCGCGAAAACAACACTCAACAACGCGGCGCGCACCGCCGATTTCAACCACATTCGCATCGTTCGTTACTCCTTCAACTAGGTTGGTGGGGCAATGCTTTGAACTGTCCCACGAAAGATCAGCGAGCAGCGCTCAACTGTTCATTGACGACTTTTTCCAGATATTGCATCCGTCCGGGTTGTTCGCCGATCAGATGCTCAACGACTTTGCCGTTCCGCGAAATCACAAACAACTGCGGAATCGGCGGCTGGCCGGTATCGTCTTCCGTGCCTTTCAGAAAGGCTTCGGAAATCCAACTGTTATCAAACCCGATTTGATAATTGATGCCGACCTTTTTGATGAAGTCTTCGACTTTGTCCTGATCGGATTTCGGGTCGGAAGTCAGGCCGACCAAGGTCAACCCACGATCCTTGTATTTCAGGTACATTGCCGACAGTTCCGGCGCTTGTTTGACGCACGGGCCGCAATACGTTGCCCAGAAATCCACCACCAGCACCTGACCACGATAATCTTCCAGCTTGAACGTGTTGCCATCGAGTTTGGAAATCGGCACATCCTGCACCTTGGAAATTGCTTCCTGATTGGCATCGGGGCGTTTGAGCGTTGCTGACGGTTCTGATTCGGACATCGGTCGCGGAGCCGCTGCATTTCCACACGCAGCCACAAACAAAACCATCGTCAGAACGAGGTAGCTCCATACTCTTGAGACGAAATTACTGTTGGTCATCGGGAAAGTTTTCTATGTCTTCTATGAATTCGTTTGGGAATAATCCTTCAGAGGTTTCTGCCAGCGGCACCCTGTAGTTTTCAGTTGCCCAATTGCCCAGATCAATGACCTGACAGCGTTCGGAGCAAAACGGCTTCCAAGGATTGTCGTCCCAACTTGTTTCGCGCCGGCAAAGCGGACAGCGCCGCATCGTGAATCCCTCTCAAGTGATGAAATCGTTCC
>JAEUQP010000333.1 GCA_016789645.1 Acidobacteriota bacterium
CGCCTAACATGAATTCTGCGGCGCAGGCGGTGTCTACTAATAGACACCGGTGTCTATTAGTAGACACTAGCGTCTAGTATTAGACACCTGCATCGTCCGCATATCGGTTTTCGTTTGGTGTCTATTAGTAGACACCTCCGGGTTTTGGATTCGATCCTGAAGACCAAGCGCGATAGCCTGATCAGACAAGATTTCCCACACTTGAAGCTGACGATTCCACTTTCCGCCCGCTTGTTTGATTTGGCGTTGAACAGTTACTTCATTGATGCCGACGCGAAGACCGACGACGACTGGTTCAACAACGGGGAGGGCAGGTGGCGTCCAGGCCGATTCTTCGACGATGAGTTCGACAGTCGTGACACGCTTACGCTGTTGTTCGTCGTAGCGGTAGCGGACGCAAATCAGTTTTTCGCCGTAATGGTCAAGGAATTTCTTGGTGCCTTTTTGGCCTGGAACCAACGTTCGCCGAGCTTGCATGGCGCGTCTCCCTGATGAAGCTTGAAGAAATTTGCGAGCCGATTGTGTAATTGCTTGAGCGTGAGACGGCGCGGAGTATAAATCCGCCCCGAAAACAGCGCAAATAAGTTTTTACCAGCTTGCCCTCAGTCATTCATGCAGGTAGTTTGTCTTCCATCCAAACCAAACAATCCACCCGGCAACGTTGCCGCACAGCAACGGTAGCTCAATCTGCCAAGATTGAGCTGTTTAGCTGAAAGAGCTTTATTTCGACACAGGGGCAATCCTTGCAGGGATTATTGAAAAAGTAAGAAGAGGAACAACCATGAAACTCATGATGCGAATTTGTGGGTTGCCACTTCTGGCAATCTGTTTGTGTGCAGGGATTGTGCTGTCGGCAACGGCTCAAACCAAACCTGCTGCGCCGAAAGTTCGTTCGGAACTGATCGTTTCGACGGACTGGCTGGCCAAGAATTTATCCAACAAGAACGTCTTCGTGCTGCACGTGACGAGCAATCAAAAAGCCTATGAAGCCGGACACATTCCCGGCGCGCGGTTTCTCAACCTGGGTGAGTTGCTGGCGACGCGCGAAGGCATCGCCAACGAATTGCCGCCGGTCGAACAGTTACAAAAAGTGTTTGCAGCCATAGGCATCGGCAACGAAGGGAAGATTGTCTTGTACGGCGACAACAACGGTCTGGCGGCGGCGCGAGCGTTTTTCACACTGGATTATCTGGGGCATGGCAACCGCGCGGCTTTGCTGGATGGCGGTTTGGAAAAATGGAAATCCGAAAAGCGCGACGTGCAAACGCAAGCGGCGGTTACGACGGCGGCAAGCTTCACGCCGCGCCTGCGCCCCGAAGTGCTGGTCAAATTGTCTGCGATGCGCGACCTTTCGTGGGTAGCCGCCAACGTCGCTGACGGCAATGTCGGCATCCTGGATGCTCGGCCTGAAGAACAATATGTCGGCGCAGCCAACACGCGCACCGGCCACATTCCCGGCGCGGCCAATGTGTATTGGATGAAGCACCTGACCAGCGCCAGTGATTTGACGATGAAACCCGCCAGCGAATTGCAAAAGATGTTTGCCGAAGCGGGTTTGAAGCCCGGCCAGAAAGTCGTCACCTATTGCAACACCGGCATGCAGGCTTCGCACGCGTACTTCACGCTGAAATATTTGGGTTATGACGTTTCGATGTACGACGCTTCGTTTTCGGAATGGAGCAAGGCGGAAGGAACGGCGGTGGTCAGCGGGAAGAAGTGATTGAGAGCAAGAGGGACAGAGAGATTGAGGGAAGAAAAGCACGACGGCTCGCCATCCCTCTATCTCTCAATCCCTCTATCAGAAATCAGTTGCCTCTCAACTGCGGCGGCAACGGTTGATCCACTTTCGGGCGCGTGGGCGAATTGGTCAGCTTCCACATGGTGGCAAAGATGGTTCGCGTCACTTTTTCCATCTTCTGGTAATCAATCTTGTCCCAGTGATCCGAAGCCTGATGGTAATCTTCGTGGACGCCGTCGAAGTAGAAAATGATCGGGATTCCCTTTCGCGCGTAGTTGAAATGGTCGCTGCGATAAAAGAATCGCTCTTTGTCGTTCGGGTCGTCGTATTTGTAGTTGAAGTTCAGATTGAGATACGCCTTGTTGACCTGCTCGCTTGTCTCGGCCAAAAACGAACTCATCATCTTCGAACCAATGACATAAATTTCGTCCGGCCCGGTCAGATTGGCGTTGCGCGAATTGGAATCGCCCGCTTTTTTGCTGCGACCAATCATATCAATGTTCAATTGCGCGATGATCTGTTTGGCGGGCACAGGTGGATGATCCGTCACGAAATCCGATCCCCACAACCCTTTTTCTTCGCCAGCATGCCAAACCAGCAACACTGAGCGTTTGGGACGCGGCCCTTTGGCCAGAGCTTCGGCAATCGCCATCACGGCAACCGTTCCCGATCCATCGTCGTCGGCTCCGTTCCAAAGCCGGTCGGCTCCGCCCAAACGACCAGCGGATTGCAAAAAGGCTTTGTACCGCGACCAGCCGTCAATTTTGCCGTTATCCGTTTCCGGGCGAACGCCGACGTGATCGTAATGGCAACCGATGGCCAGATATTCTTCCTTCAGCGTCGGATCCGAACCTTCCCAAATGGCGACGACGTTTTGCGTCGGCAAGGTGTCCACATTGCCTTTGACGTCAATCGTAATTTTCTTGTCGGCTTTCAAAGCAAACGACGCGGCCAGATCGCGCGAATCGGCTTGCTTCAACATTTCTGCGCCGTCAATCGCTTCGCCCTGGAAAATGGCGTTGACCAATTTCGCCGAAGCGACGATCTCCGGCAACGAATCATCAGTTTTGCCGGTTTCTAGCACAACGCGTCCGCCGCTGAACGCCTGGCGCGCGCTCGCGTCCCAACTGGTCAACTGAACGGAACGCGGAATGTTCACAATCCCTTTGGCGCCGTGTTTGGCAGCATAGCTGTACACGGATTCGTAATCTTCGCCCAACTTGCCGGTCAGATCGCCTTGCTGCACGCCTTTGGGCAAGCCCATTGAAACGACCAGAATCTTGTCTTTCACATCAATGCCTTCGTATGCGTTGATGTTTTTCGATTTGATAACCCAGCCGTGCCCGACGAACACCAACTGGCCAGTGGCAGTTTTCACCGCTGGGCGCGGAATAAAATCTTCGCCTGCTTTGAACGTTTGCCCGGCCAATTCAACCTTGGTCTGGTCTTTGTCCACTTGACCGCGTCGCAGACCGAAGTTTTGAAAAAAGGTGCCGTTGTCCCCCGCCGGTTTGAAGCCCCAGCGTGACAAGTTATACGCGATGAATTTCGCGGCAATATCCAATCCGCGCGAAGGCGTGTCGCGGCCTTCCAGTTCATCCGCAGCGATGAACGTCAAAAAATCTCTGATCTGTGCGGCGGTAATTCCCTCGACGTTGCCGAATTCGGCAGCCGCCTTTTCCACGGAAAGCGATACTTTCGGCGGATTGTTTTTGTCTTTCTTGCTCTGTGCTTGCGTCGCCGGTTGCGAAATCGCCAGCGCCGCAATCAATAGCAAACTTATCAGAATGAGTCGTTTCACTTATCCTCCAGTCAAAAGTTGCGAGCGCGAATTCTCGTTACTCGATCAACTCGGTTTGTATTCGGGAGATTTGGTCAGTGCAATTCTGTTGGAACAATGGCTGGAATCACTTTCCGCCTTTTAACACCTGATCCAGCAATTCAGCGCATTCCGCGCTACGAGTCGCCAGTTCCTGGTTCAACTCTTCGTATTTCGCATTGGCGGCATCCAGTTCGTCGGCGATGTAAATCGCGGCCAGCACGGCCAGTTTCAACGAATCGGCGGTCAAACTGCCTCCGGCAATTTCGCGCATGCGCTGATCTACCATGGCCGCCAGCCGCATGGTGCGCTCCACGTCGCCGTGACCGACGCGAATCGGATACGTCTG
>JAEUQP010000338.1 GCA_016789645.1 Acidobacteriota bacterium
CGACGAAGTGGACATGGCAGCGTTTTCGCCTGACGGCAAAATCATTGCGACGGCTGGTGACGACAAAACGATTAAATTGTGGGACGCCGCCAGCGGGCAAGCCTTGAAAACGCTGACCGGGCATGACTTCTGGGTTCAATCGGCCACGTTTTCACCAGACGGAAAGCGGCTGGCTTCAGCCGATAGACACGGCAACATCATCTTTTGGGATACGGCTTCAGGAAACCAGCTACTCAACCTTCAGCCATTTCAGAAAGACGTATTTTCTATCGCCTTTTCTCCAAACGGCCAGCATTTGGTTGTCGCTGGTCTTGATGACTTAAAGAAGACAGATGAACCGCTTTTTGGAATCAGAATTCTGGATTCAACTAACGGACAACTGCTCGCTTCATTCATTGGGCATAAAGACCGGTTGCGCTCCGTAACGTATTCGCCGGACGGAAAGCTGCTGGCGACCGGTGGCGGCGATCAACTCATCAAAATTTGGAATGCGGAAACCGGGCAGGAATTGGGAATACTGGCCGGTCATCAAGGAGAAATTTGGAAGCTGGCGTTTTCGCCCGATGGTCGCACGCTAGCTTCGGGCAGCCGCGACCGCACCATCAGATTTTGGGATGTTGCGACCGGACGCGAACTTTCCCGGCTGGACGCGCATTCCGATTCGGTTTATTCCGTAGCCTTTTCGCCCGATGGACGGCGACTGGCTTCAGCCAGCACCGACCGCACCATCAAATTGTGGGATGTGGCGACGCGGCAGGAACTGCTGACCTTGCGCGGCCATCAAGGCGAAGTCTATTCCGTAGCCTTTTCGCCCGACGGCCAAACGCTGCTTTCCGCCAGCGGCGACCGCACTGCGCGGTTGTGGCGGGCGAAATAAGCGTCATTGATTTCTGAGTTGAGCGATGGAAATTCGGATGCGGGTTTGAAGTTTTTCGCCGAGTCCTTCGACGCTGTTCAAGCCGCCGCCTGCGACAAATTTGGCGAAATCGTCCAGGTTGGTCAGGCAAAACTGGTGATACAACACCTTCAGCGTTTTGATGCCGACGCCGTCCACTTGCAGCAACTCCAACGTGCTTTCGGGAATTTCGGCGCGGACTTCGTCCCACAATTTGAAACTGCCGGTGCTGAGCAAATCCACAATCTTTTTGCTGATGGCTTCGCCGATGCCGGGCAGTTCACGCAAACCTTCAGCGCCTTTGTCGGCGACAATTTCCGCCAGCGGCTGCGGCCAGTCTTCAATCGTATCGGCGGCGGATTGATAAGATCGGAGTTTGAAAAAATTCTCTCCGCGCAATTCCAGCAGGTTGGCCAGACGGCGGAAAATTTCGGCTATCTGTTGATTGGTCATCGCTAAAAACTCGCTTCAGGCTGGCCAATAAATAAACAGCGGTGAAATTATCCATTGGCCATTTGCCATTAAGCATTATCGGCTCGGTAAAAAACGGTCTTTATCCTGACCGTTAATGGGTAATGCGTAATGGTCAATGACTAATGATCTCTGCCTTACCGGTTCTGGCTCACAACGCTTTCAGGCAGCTTGCCAGTCAGCGATTCCAGAAACGCCACCAAATCGCGCTGCTCCTGATCGGTCAACGCCAGCGGAGCCAAATCCCATTCGCGGGCGACGTTCATCTTGCCGCCTTCGTTATAAAACTTGACGACGTCGGCCAGCGTGCGCGCGCTGCCATCGTGAAAGTACGGCGCCGTCAACGCGATGTTGCGCAGCGTAGGCGTGCGAAAAGCTCCTATGTCGAAGACCACATAACTGAACCGCACGCGGCCAAGCTCTTCGCCGCCAGGTTGCTGCGCCAGACGATCAATCACGTCTTTGGCCTGTTCGGTGTCCACGGCATCAAACGCGATGCGCGACAGCTTGTCATAACGCGGATCATTCATGGCTACGCCCGTGTTGTGGTACTGGAAATCGGTGAAAAACGGCAACGCTTCGCTGAACGAATGGCAACGCGAACAACGGCCTCGCCCGCGAAAGACCGTCAAGCCGCGTTTGGCGGCATCGCTCATCGCGGATTGATCGCCAGCATTGAATCGGTCAAACGGCGAATCGCCCGACACCAGCGTGCGTTCGTACGCTGAAATGGCTTGGCCCACGCGCGCAATGGTGACTTCGCCGCCAAAAACGGACAGAAATTCCGCACGATATTCCGGCAGCGTTTTCAAACGAGCAACGACTTGATCGTAGGAAGCGTTGCCCATCTCAATCGGATTGGTCAGCGGTTGAATCGCCTGATCTTCCAATCCTTCGGCACGGCCATCCCAGAATTGATTCGGGTAAAACATGGCGTTCAGCAAACTCGGCGAATTGCGCGAACCGAGTTTGCCGCTGATGCCTTCGGCTACGGGTTTGGCGTCTCCGAACGCCAACTTGGGGTCGTGGCAGCTTGCGCAGGACACGTTGCCATCCGCCGACAGCCGCGCGTCGAAAAAGAGTTTGCGCCCAAGTTCGATTTTCGCCTCGGTCATCGGATTGGTGCGCGGAACGTAATAACTCCACGTGTCGGCTGGCAGTCCAAGCGGAATCGCCAGCTTCAATAACCGTTGCTGCGCGGCAAGTTCGGGTACCAACAGCAGTCCCACCATCAGCGCAAACGTCAGCACAATCAGCAATCTCAGCTTATGTAAAATGCTACTTTGTTTCATTTTTGATTTGGCGATTGGCATATCAATCATTCAGGCTTAAGACTTCCTGAGCCTGATGCCTGACGCGAAGCACATAAACAGTCTCATCATCAATGATGAATAGAATTCGATATTTGTCGAAAATCAGATGACGGATTTCTTGCCCGTGAGTTTCGCTTTCTGGCGCAAGGGGACAACGAGCCGGAGAGTTTTCCAAGCTGTCAATTTTCTCGTCAGTTCAAAATGCCAGAGCGCGGCTTTTTCAGGTGAACGCTGAGCAATCCATCTAACAGCTTCGCGCGTTTCTTCTTGAGCTTTTTCAGTAACCTCAACTTTGTAACCCACCATTGTTCACCGGAAAGCCAAACTCCTGTCGAAGCTCTTCAAGAAATTCTCTCATCGGTTTCGTTTTGCCTGCGCGCGCTTGCGCAAGACTTGCTTCGGTGGCTTCGTAATCATCCAGTTGATCTAAAGACCTTTCCAGTATTTCAACCGCCACTTCTTCAAACTGTTTGCCTCGCGCGCTGGCGCGTCCGGCAAGTCGGTGTTCAAGCTCGGCGGGAATGGTGATCGTTACGCTCATAATTTTCTACCTCATCGAATCAGATTTGATCGAGGATGATTTTGGCAATGGTCAGGTAAATCAGCAAGCCCGTCGCATCCACCAGCGTCGTGATGAGCGGGGCGCTCAGCACTGCCGGATCAACTCCGAACCGGTGGGCGGCAATCGGAACCAACGAACCGACGGTAGTTGACCAGACGCAGATCACCAGAATCGTCGTGGCAATGGTCACCGCCAAATGCCAATCGTGTGTTACCCAGTAGGCCTGCCCAAAGGCTACGCAGCCGATCAGCAAGCCGACCAACAGCCCCGTCGTGGATTCGCGCAAGGCAACGCGCCAGGCGTGCTTCACGCCGATTTCGCCCAGCGACAAACTGCGAATGACAGTCATGACGGTTTGCGCTCCAGCGTTGCCGCCTGTGCCAATCAACAGCGGAACAAAAAAGGTCAGCGCCACCACCGAAGCCAGTTCGCTTTCAAACGCGTGCAGGACTTTGCTGGTCAGCGTTCCGGCGACGAACAAAAACAACAGCCAACCGATCCGCTTTCGCACAACGCGCAAGATCGGATTGTCGAAATAGGGTTTGTCCAGCGCGCCAGGTTCGACGCCCGCCATGCGCAAAATGTCTTCGGTTTGTTCTTCGATCATGACGTCAATGACGTCGTCCACCGTAACGAAGCCGACCACACTGCCATCGCGTTCCAGTACGGGCACAGCCAGCAAATTGTATTTGGCGATTTTTTGCGCGACGGATTCCTGATCGTCATCGGCGTGAACCGTCACCGGTTTGGGGCGCATGACTTTGATGATGGGCTGATCCATTTCAGCCATCACCAGATCGCGCAAGCTGACCGCGCCGAGCAAATGGCCATTGGCGGGGTCGAGCACGTAACAGGCGTAAATGGATTCTTTTTCGCGCGCGACGGAGCGGATGTGGCGGAGCGCATCGCTGACGGTCATTGCCGGATCGAGTCGCACGAATTCGGTGGTCATGATGCCACCGGCGGTGTGTTCTTCGTAACTGAGCAGGTGTTCGAGTTCGGTTTTGACTTCGTTGCTGACTTTGCTGAGCACGCGACGGCGTTCGGTCAATCCCATCTGCTGAATGATGTCCGTGCGTTCGTCGGCTGAGAGGCCTTCCAAAATCATCGCCGCTCGCGTCGGGTCGAGCTTTTCCAAAATCGCGCCGCGTCGCGTCATCGTCGGCTGATCCATCAATTCGATGCCGCGCGGAACCGGCAGCATCAGCAACACTGTCGCCGCTTCAATCAGTTTCAACTGATTGAGCAATTCGACCAAATCTTCCGGCACAAGGTCGGCGACCTGTTCGCTGATGCCCATGAAGCTTTCTTCAAGGCGGAGATTGATCCTCTCTCGGAGCTGTTCTACTGTCGCCATCCATCACCTCCGTTCCTCCCATTTGTGTTTCAGATCGCTCAGAAGGTCAACGAAGCGCAAATCACAGCGCAAATTGTCGAATCGGTTGCTGTCGGCAAACAGCGGATAATTTTCATTGCCGAGCGCAACGGCTTTTTTGAGCCATTCGACGGCTTCGTCGCGCTGGTTTTCCATTGCGTAAAACGACGCCAGCCAGACCGCCACATCGTGATCGGCGGCGGCGGTTTCCTTGACCTGTTCGGTAATCAATGCACGAGCTTCCTCGTGTTTGCCACGCGCGCTCAGACACCAGGCCATAACAATCTGCATCGGATCGAAATGCGGGTGTTGACGCAACACCTCTTCGGTCAATTCCTGGCAACGGTCAAGGTTGCCTTGATTGAAATAGGTGATCGCCAAAAAGGAATTGATCAGCGGATGGTCAGGTTCGACGGCGCGCCCTTTTTCAAATTCGGCAATGGCGCGATCAAATTCGTGGCGATACGTGTACAAACGCCCGCGGTTGTAACTGGCAATGACGATGTCGCGCGGATTGATTTCCAGCAATTTGTCGTATTGTTTCAGCGCGCGGTCGTACAGGCCGCTCAATCGGTAGAGCATGCCAGCGATGATGAACACCGTCGGATCGTGTGGGGCTTCGCGCCGTGCATCGGCCAATGTCGCCAACGCTTTTTCACGTTCGCCTTTGTTCAGATACACGTACACCATCTGCAACCGCGCTCCGGCCAGTTTCGGGTCGAGTTCCAGCGCGCGCGTCAACGACGCTTCAGCCAAATCAAAATAATGCTGCCCGCCATACCCTTGCCCGTGATGCACCAGACAGCGTCCCAGCGTGTAATGCGCGCGAGCGAAATTCGGATCGAGCCGGACGGCTTCTTCCAGCATTTTGATC
>JAEUQP010000412.1 GCA_016789645.1 Acidobacteriota bacterium
ATCATCACGCCGCCGTCCAAACCGCGCCGTTTGACTTCAAACGAAACCAGCGGAGTCGGCACGTCCGTGTCGAACAAATCCACCGCGACACCGTTTCCCGCGAAGACTTCCGCCGAACGTTGCGCAAACAAATCCGACGCAAATCGCCGATCGTAGCCAACCAGCATCGACAGTTTGCCGCTGGTGTTTTGCGTTTTCAGGTAATCAATCAAGGCTTGCGTCACGATTTCGACATTCGCAAAGGTGAAATCTTCTGCGATGCGCGCGCGCCAGCCATCCGTTCCAAATTTGATAATTGCCATTGCCTTTAGCAGGCGAGACGCCTGCGCTCCCAGGTTAAACGATTGAATAATCCGTCAACGAAGATTTGTCGCCCAACACGACGCCATCCACTTTCGAGTTGCGCCCGATAATGGCACTTTTGCCGATAATGGAATTGCGAATTTCGGCGGCTTTACCAATGCGCGCTCCCGCCAGCACGACGCTGTTTTCGATTTTGGCGCGCTCTTCGATGATGCAGTTGGCACCCAACACGGAATTGACGATTTCGACGCCCGGTTTCAATGAGCAACTCGGATCAAGAACCGAAACCGAATCCACTTTGGCGGGTTCAGCGTCTGCGGCCAGGTTGGAAGTGCTGGCGGTTGCCACCGGAACACGTTCAACCTCAAAAGAGTGAATGCGCCCATTCAGCAGATCGTCGTTGGCCTGCCAATATCGTTGCGGCGTGCCGATGTCCAACCAGTAATCCGACATCGTATAAGCAAAAAACGGTTCGTTGTTCGCTAACAACGCAGGGAAAAGCTGATACTCGAACGAAAATTTTTCGTCTTTCGGGATGTATTTCAGAATGTGCGGTTCCAGCACATAAATGCCCGCGTTGATCGTGTTGCAGGTGATTTCTTCCGGCTTGGGTTTTTCCAGAAACCGGCGTACGCGCCCATCCGCTTCGGTTTCCACCAACCCGTACGCCGATGGATTGTCCACCGGAGTCAACACAATCGTCGCCGCCGCGTTGCGTTCGCGGTGATAGGCGACGACTTTGGCAATGTCTATGTCGGTCAATACGTCACCATTGAACACCACGGCGGTTTGCGACAAATGCTCTTCGGCATTTTTGTACGCGCCGGCGGTTCCCAGCGGAGACGGTTCGACCGCGTAATAAATTTTCACACCGTAATCTTCGCCATCGCCAAAAATATCGCTGATCTTGTCGGGTTTGTACGACAACGACAGAGTGATTTCCTTGATCCCGGCGCGTTTCAGCAGATCAATTTGGTAATACAGAAAGGGACGATTGACGATGGGAACTACTGGTTTGGGGGTGTAAATGGTCAGCGGTCGCAGGCGCGTTCCTTCGCCGCCTGCCAGAATGAGTGCTTGCATCAGAACGGAACGTTCTCCTTGCTCTATGAATCTGTTCCTCGATTGAGGCGAGAGTCTAGCAATCGAACTTTCGGAAATCAAAACCTGAGTACGCGATGCCTTCTCGCGGTCGTGGTTAAGCCTGCACCTCGAAGCGGTGCGAAGCTGGGTTTTGACGGTTTCCGATGGCGTGAAGTATTTTATGAGCCTTGTTCACGCCGTCTTCAAAACAATCAAACAAAAAATTGATCTCGAAAAGGACCCCGATGTTATGTCTTTACTCTTGAAACAACTGCAAGACAGTCTGCCCAACAAAGTCGAAACCGCCCTGGATCAACACGTGCGCGTTGCCGAAAGCTGGGCAACGAAAGTACGCCTGTGGCTGGCGCTCACCTCCTTCGTCGCCGCTTACTGGATGTGGGATCATCACTCAAACGCCCGAAATATCTATCTGGCGTTTGCGGCGTTGTGGCTGGTGACGATGTTTGTCGTCAGCGCGTTAACCAAACGCAACGCGTCGCTTTCTCTGGCCACCAAGACGACGTTTTTTGACCTGACCATCGTTCATCTGGGCCTGGCCGCGTTCATTCAGCCTGGGCTCTTTCCCAAAATCGGCGCAGGAATTTTTCTCTGTTACTTTCCGATTCTGGCGGTCGCGGCAACCCGATACCGGACGATGCTGGTCATTCAATCGTCGCTGTATGCGTTGATCGGATACGGAGCGCTTTCGTATTGGGGCGGTAGCCCGCCGTGGTTTCGGTTGTCGTTGCTGGCGGCGACCGCGTTTGTCTTTGCTGTGGGATCGCACAAACCCAAAGACCTGATGGTCGGCGTCGCCAAACAGGCGTTGCAAGACGCTTTTGAGCTGGGCGTCAAACAACGCGAATCCGAAATGACGGAACACGTTCATCAATTGTTCATGCCTCCGCCGTTGCTGGACTTGCACGCCATCTGGAGTTCTTCCAAACACGGAGCCGGTACGGAAACCGGCGGCGATTACTTTCAGATTTTTGACACAGCCAAAGGGCCATTGGTCGTGCTGGGCGATCTTTCGATTGCCAGCGGCAAGAAATTTGAATCGCTGAACGCAACCAACGACCTGCACAAAACACTGACCAAAATCGTCAATCGCAATTCCGTCGAATCGAACCTGACCGCGATTCTGGACGAACTGAATGTTGAACTTTGCAACAAACGTCTTCCCTTCACTTGCATCCTGGCTCAATGGCAAGGCGAGCAATTGCATTACGTCAACGCAGGTCACTTGCCGATGGTTCATCTGAACAAACCTCAAGGCGCAACCACCGCCGGATGCAAACAACTGCCTGTGACCTGCGGAGCCGTGGGCGAAACACCGAACGCGAAATTCGTCGTGTCAGTCGTTCCCTTTCCGGCGCGCGATTTGTTGCTGCTGTACACCGACGGAGCTTTTGCCAAACTGGCCAGCGAACGCGACAAAGGCATCGCCGAAATCGAAGCAATGGCTGAACGATTCAGCGGCGGCGAAGTCACCACGCTCTGCCATCGAGTCTTCGATTGCGGTCAGCCCGGATTTGAGCCGATCAAAGACGACGCAACCGTCGTGGTCATTCGCCGCCAACCGACCAAAGGCGAAGAGCCTAAACAGACAACCTAGACGGAGAGACAGAGGGATGGAGAGAATGAGGGAAGAAGAGACTTGTTCCTCCATTCCCTCCTTCCCTCCGTCAGTTTTATGCTGATTCTCGGAATCGAAAGCTCCTGTGACGAAACCGCCGCCGCCGTAGCCAGCATTGACGCCGACGGCGCGCGAGTGCTTTCCAACGTCATCTATTCGCAAATCGCCACGCACAAACAATACGGCGGCGTAGTCCCCGAACTGGCTTCGCGCGAACATCTGGAAAAGATCGAAGGTGTCGTGGATGAAGCTCTGAAAAAAGCCGGGGTAACGTACGCTGAACTCGATGGCATCGCCGTCACGCAAGGCCCCGGCTTGGTTGGTTCGTTGCTGGTCGGACTCAACTTCGCCAAAGCCGTTGCCTTTGCCACGGGTAAACCCATCGTCGGCGTCAACCACATCGAAGGTCACGTATATTCCACCGCCTTTGAATTTCCGCCTCCCGAATATCCAGCGCTGGCGCTGGTCGTCAGCGGAGGCCACACCAATCTGTTCCTGATTCCCGAACCGGAAAAGTACAAACTGGTCGCTCGCACGCGCGATGACGCCGCTGGCGAAGCCTTCGACAAAGTTTCAAAACTTATCGGCCTGGGCTATCCCGGCGGCCCGGTCATTGATCGGCTGGCCGCGCAAGGCAACAAACGCGCGATCATCTTTCCGCTGGCTGAAATCAAAGAAAAAGACGGCAGCGGGTTGAGCCTGGATTTTTCTTTCAGCGGATTGAAAACCGCCGTG
>JAEUQP010000440.1 GCA_016789645.1 Acidobacteriota bacterium
CCAATTCACAGTACCGCTGCCGCCTTGTACAGTGAATTGCTGGCTATAGGGCGACCCAATCGCAATCGAATTCGGATTCAGTGAAGTCGGCAGAACGGATGTGACGCATGACATGGTCACCGTATAGGCGCGCTCGCCGAAGCAGCCGTTGACATCAGTCGCTCTGAGCGTGAAGTTGAAGGTGCCGGACGCAGTGGGAGTTCCAGTCAAGTTGATGGCATTTCCCGTGGTGGAACTCAGGGTGATTCCCGGCGGCAAACTGCCTGCGCTGACGCTCCAGGTGATTGTCCCCACACCACCAGATTGCGAAACCGGCTGGGAATAAGCCGTCGCCACAACGCCGTTGGTCAGCGAAGTCGGTGACACGGTGATCGTCTGGCAATTCACCGTCAGAGTGTAGGCCTTGTCCGTAAAACAATTATTGGCCGAATCAGTCGCTCGAACAGTGATCGGAAAACTTCCCGGAACGTTCGGCGTGCCGGAAATCAATCCGCCGGAGGAAAGCGTCACATTGTTGGGCAATGTGCCACCGCTCAACGTCCAGCTCACGCTGCCCGATGCGCCGGTTTGCGAAAGCTGCTGACTATAGTTCACGCCATACGTCGCCGGATTTAACGAGGCGGGCGTAATGTTCAACGGAGTGCAACCAACCACCAGCGTCAGGGTCTTTTCTCCGAAACAACCATTGGCGTCCGTCGCCCTGAAGGTGACGGGGAAACTTCCGGAGACGGTCGGCGTACCGGAAATCACTCCGCCTGTCGAAAGCATCAAGTTGCCAGGCAAGGACGATCCCGGACTCAGGCTCCACATAATCGTGCCAATGCCGTTAGATTGCGTCAGCGTCTGGTTGTAACTGACTCCGACCGTGGCGGGATTGAGCGACGTTTCGTTGATGGCGATTGTCTGGCAACCAATTGTCAGCGAAAACGCTTTTGTGGTGAAACATCCTGTCGCGTTGACGGTCGCTTTGACGGTAAAACTAAATGGCCCGGTCACGGTAGGGATGCCGAGCAACACGCCCGAAGTCGGATGCAAACTCACGCCGGAGGGCAATGCTCCGCCAGAAATTATCCAATCGGTTTGTCCGCTGCCGCCGGTAAATGAAAGAGGTTGATTGTAGAGAGTCCCGGCAGTTCCGTTTGGTAGCGGCGATGCCGTCGTAATGTTGAGCACCTGACAGTTAATCACCAGCGCATACATCGTTTCGCCATAACAACCGGTGGAATCCGTCGCTCTGGCGGTAAACATAAACGTGCCAGGCACGGTGGGCATTCCTGTGATCTGGCCATTGCTGGGGTTCAACATCAATCCGGGTGGCAACGATCCGCTGGGAACCGACCACGTGATCGAACCGATTCCGCCGGTTTGTGTCAACGTCTGGCCGTAATTGACTCCAATCGTTCCGGTAGGAAGATTGGCCGGGGACACACTCATCGGGCAACCATTTGCCTGAGTCACCGTGACGAGTTCGCCCGCCGCGAAAATCGTCCCGACGCGTGGCGGCCCGGTGTTCGGCGCCACGGAATATCCGACCGTTCCATTCCCTGTTCCTGCAATTCCGTTTTTGACGGAAAGCTCACGACCGGCAGAAAACCGTTCGTTGGGATTGGGTGCAAAGCTGGATGTAATGGTAATCCAGGGAACATTGCTCGATGCCGTCCACTGGCATCCGCTGGCAGCAGTGACGGACGTGGTGAAGGCTCCGCCAGAAGCTGGCGCGGATTGCGACAGCGGAGAAACGGTGTACGTGCAGCCGCCTTCCTGTTGAACGATGTAATTCACTCCGGCGATGTTCATTGTTCCGGTGCGCTGCGAACCGGTGCCATTGGTCGCAACGACATAGCTGGCCGTTCCATTGCCGGTGCCGGATCCCGAAGTAATGACAATCCAGGGAGTGGTGGTTGACGACATCCAACTGCATCCGCCCGGAGCCATGACATTGACCGTTGCCGTTCCCCCCTGCACCTGAAACTGTTTCACGGTTTCGGACAAGGAGTAACTGCAAGCGCCATCTTGTATGACGGTGTAGCTGAGTCCCGCGACCGTAATCGTGCCAATTCGCTGGGTGGCGGGATTCGAGGTAACGTTGAAATTCACCGTGCCATTGCCGGTTTTCGAACCTGATGTAATGGTAATCCAGGAAGTGGACGTTGTTGGGGTCCAGTTACAACTCGACCCGATGTTCACGTTGAAAGAATGGCTTCCTGCGCCGGAACCGACAGTCAGATTATCCGGGCTGAAACTCGGCTGGCAATTGCTCGCCTGAGAAATGGCCAGCGTTTTCCCGGCAATTGTGATGATTCCCGCGCGCTGAGTGCCATTATTGGCGGTGACCGAATAATTCACGACTCCGTTTCCCGTCCCTCCAGTCGTGAGGAGGTTGATCCAGGGTTCATTGGTGGTTGCCGTCCAATTACAGCCCGCCGGAATGGTGACGTTGGTGGAATAGCTGGCTCCGCCGGGAGCGGCAATCTGTGTCTCTGGGCTGATTGTCGCCCCGCAAGGCTGATCCTGAATAATGGTAAAGGCTTGTCCGCCAATTAACACCGTGCCGACTCGTAACATTGTGCCGGTGTAGGGAGCGACCGAAAATTCTACAAAGGTCGGTCCAGCGCCGCTTGTCGCTGAATTGATTGTGATCCACGGATTGCTATTGCTGACCGTCCAGGCACATCCGGTTCCAGTGATGAGTTCAACGACCCCGTTGCCCCCTGCAGCGGTAAAATTCCGTACCGCTGGATCAAGAGAGGCAGTACATAAACCTTCTTGCGACACGCCATAATTTTGTCCGGCAATGCTGATCTGCCCGATGCGCTGCACGCCCGTGTTGGGCGCAACGTTGATGACCACCGTGCCATTGCCTGTGCCACTGGCTCCGGATTGAATCGTGACCCAAGGCAAATTGCTGGTGGCCGTCCACGAACACGACCCGGCCAGTTTGACGCTGATGGAAGCCGTTCCCCCCGGATGACGGAAATTCGCGCTAGCTGGCAAAAATGCAGGTGTGCAAGTAGTCGGTCCAGTGCCCGGCACAGTGCTGCATCCGGAAAATTCCGATGTGGCTCTTGGCGTGCCTGTAATGATCCGCGTTGCCGTCGCAGTGACGAAAGTCCCGGCAGGAGCGACGAAATCATTCAAGGTCAGGCTGTAGCTGGCGATCCCTGTAACGATATTCGTGGTGGCGGTAGTAGCGCCGAGATAGGTTTCCCCTTCTCCACTGCCGCTTGAATCGCATTGGTTATTCAAAAAGAATTCGAATCGGTAAGTCTCATTTGTCCCGGCCAAATACGAACCGCTCAAGGTGGTGGTCGTGCTGCCCACAAAAACGCCGGGCGCGCCGGGCGCGTTCGGCACGCCAGGAACCGAACCTTTATCAATTCCTTTGCCGACATTTTCGCTGATGTAATTTTGCAGAATGCTGTTTCCAGCCGTGCTGGACCCGGAAAGAACGACTCCTCCGTTTTGCAGATTGTATTTGATGAAATTGAATTCCCCGTTGCCGGTGCCCCCAATCGAATTGTTGACGGCGTTATTGATCAACACGCCGGGAGCCAATCCGCCGCCGCCCGAAACTCCATTTCCCAGTGGATACACACCTGTGTAATCAGTGCCGATGTAATTGCCAATGACCCGATTGTTCGTTGCGGATGTGGTCGCAAGCTGAATGCCGCCGCCATTGTTGCCGGAAATGATATTGCGCTCGTCTTCGGTTGCGCCGCCAATGATGGACGCATCACCGCCGGAAATATTCACGCCAAACAAGGTATTTCCAAGATCAAACCTGCCGGTGATGTCCGATCCGATGTAACTGTTGATGACTTTATTGCGAGAAGCCGCGATCACGGTTGGAGGATTCGGGGGAGGATTGAGAATGGTCACCGTAGTGATCAAAACTCCGTCCGTCGTGTTGCCCGAGATCGTATTGCGATCAACAAAGGCTGTGCTTCCAATGGTGTTGTCCGAAGAACCGCGGATCGCCACCCCGACATTGTTGGCACGGACAATTGTCCCGGAAGCGTCCAAGCCGATAATGCAGCCTTTGATGGTGTTGAAACCAGTTCCGGTGATGCGAATGCCGTCGCCAGAAAACCGATTGATAACCAAGTTTGCGATGACGCTGTTGCCGCCACTGATGGTCAGCCCATTGGCGTTTGCGCCTGCTCCTGCTCCGTTCAACTCCACGCGAGTGGCTCCGCCCGTATTGCCATTGATCGTCACCGCTTCGGTAATGGTCGGCAAAGCTGAAAGCAAGTTGATCGTGGGAGTTCCCGTCCCCAGACTAAAAACGATGTTGTCTGCTCCAGGAGTGGAGTTGGCAGCGTCAATGGCACTGCGAAGCGATCCTGCGCCGGAATCGCTGATACTGTTCACCGTAAATGTGGCCGCTGCCGACGAGGCTTTCACTGGCAATGAAACGACACTGGCTGCCCCCGCCCCCCCGATATCCTTACGTCGTGCTTCGATAAACGAAAAGCTGAACAACCCGTAAATCATCAACAAGCCGGGCAAGGCAACATACGCCAAGCGTCTCAACTTAACGACCGATGATGAACTCAATTTGGGGTGCCGGTTCGCCGTATGCATAGTGTGTTCCTTCGTTCAGTGAGAGTGCAGTGAGAGGTAGATACGAGTGCACTTCAAGCCTGAATACCAGTCAGACTTGAAGCTCCAATACTTGACGGCTATTGGCCGAGCGCTGGCAAATGACGCCTTCGCAAGGCTTTTGAAGCCGAGAACAGCAGTAATGAAGTTAAAAGCGGATGTAGTGAGTTACGCAGATTGAATAAACAGAAGCCAGAAACTGTTTTCTAACAGATCGCGATGCCATAGACCCGTCAGCAACAGTAATGTGAAGAGGCATTCTGCTATTGCAATGTCTGATTTCTTCTAGCTTGAGGAATGGAAAAACTGCTACCGTCCCTCATCGGCATTCACGCCCACTTAACAATCAACCGGTTCCACTGAATCCTTTGAGCGAAATTGAGATCGGATTTAGTAAATTTACCGCAAGAAGTGAGCGATCTTTGTGATGGTCACTTAAGTAGAGACGCCAATAAACCTACAACCCCTACATAAGCAACGGGATCATAAGCCAACGATTTCCTTTTGTGAAGTGGCTGTAACAATCTCGTGTCATATTTTTGCTGACAGGCTGAAACTGAAGCCCTCTGACAAAACTGCGTATAGGAAATTTCTGAAAGATTTTTGACCAATGATAGCCAATCAAGAATTTTTTCCTTCTGACAGTTTTTGAAACCCACATTGTACTACTGTCGTAGTACAATGTGACAAACAAAGAGGTTCAGATGTAATGTCAGAAAAAAAATGGAAGAACGATTCATCATCAATTTTGACGACCCGACTCCGATTTACGCTCAACTTGAACGGGCGATTCGGTTCGCCATTGCCACGAACAAATTGCGCGTGGGCGAACAACTGCCGACGGTTCGACAGTTGGCGGTTGATTTGAAGATCAACGCCAACACGGTGGCCAAGGTGTATGCAGAGTTGGAACGAACAGGGATTTTGGAGACTCGGCGCGGCATTGGGACGTTTGTCCGAGCCGATCAAACTTTGACGGCAATGCGCGTGATGCGAAGCGACCGCGAGCGGGAACTGCGAGAATTCGGCAACCGCATTCTGGCAGAAGCACATTCGCTGGGAATTTCACTCGACGAAGTTATTGAAGAGCTTGAAACCAAGCTCGATGACAAGTCCGCTGCCGCCAACCGGCGGTAACGGCAAAGGAGACCTACCATGCCTGATTTCACCTCATTGACCAAAACCAAACCCGCTTCCCCTGCCGTCAATGCTCCGCGAGCGAATGTCGTATCGGCAGCGATGTTCACGGCTCCCTTTTTGCTGGGACTCGCTGTGACGCTTCTGACGCTCAATCCTATTGGAGCCATTCTGGGCACATTGCTTGGTTTAATGGCTTCGCTGGCCCCCAGAATTGCGAAACAATGGGAACGCGCGGTCGTCTTGAGATTGGGACGCTACATTGGTTTGCGCGGGCCGGGGTTGTTTTGGGTGATTCCGTTTGTGGATTCGGTGACGGCCTATGTTGACCAGCGAATCATCACGACGGATTTTGCAGCGGAAAGCACACTGACTTCGGACACCGTGCCGGTCAATGTGGACGCAATCATGTTCTGGATGGTGTACGACGCCGAGCGCGCCGCGCTGGAAGTGCAGGATTACAAACTGGCTGTCAGTCTGGCAGCCCAGACTGCGTTGCGCGATGTGATCGGAAAAACGTCCCTGACCGATTTGCTGCGTGGCCGCGAAAAAATCGAAGAAGAGTTGCAACACATTATTGACGACCGAACCAACCCTTGGGGCGTCACGGTTCAATCGGTTGAAATCCGCGAAATCATCATTCCTGACGCGCTGCAGGATGCGATGTCCCGCGAAGCCCAGGCTGCCCGCGAAAAGAAAGCCCGCATTATTCTGGGCGAAGCCGAGGTCGAAATCGCCAACAAATTCATGGAAGCTGCCAAGTCGTATCAGGACAATCCGACGGCGCTGCACCTCAGAGCGATGAATATGCTGTATGAAGGCTTGAAGGAAAAAGGCGCGATGATGATCGTTCCCAGCACAGCCGTCGAATCCATGGGAATGGGCGGTTTCATCGGCGGAGCCGCCCTTCGCCAGCAACAACTGACTCAAGGGGGCGAAGAACTCAAATCGAAATCAGGCGAATAATTCGGCCTCAATCTCGCCAAGCGGTTGCCATCTTTGTGACGGCAACCGCTTCTTCTTTTTTATAGCAACCAGACCAAAGAGACGATTCAATGAACCTGTTGAAAACCATGATTTTCACCATACTGGTTCCCGGCACAGTGACCATCCTGATTCCACGCTGGGTGCTGGCGGCAGAATGCTCGCAACCGATCAGTGTGGTTCGGTTCATCGGATTGATCCCGCTGGCCATCGGCGTAGCCATTTACCTGTGGTGCGCGTGGGATTTCGCAACCGCTGGCAAAGGCACGCCCGTGGTGTTCGACCCTCCGAAACGGCTGGTCGTGCGCGGCCTCTACAAATTCGTCAGGAACCCGATGTACGTCGGCATTCTTTCCATTTTGTTTGGCGAAGCTCTGCTGCTCACTTCACCGTACCTGTTTGGATATGCGGTAATGGTGACAACAATCTTTCACTGCTTCGTCGTGTGGTACGAAGAACCGGCGCTCACGAAAAAATTCGGCGACGAATACCGTCAATATCGCGCTCAGGTGCCGCGCTGGTTGCCGTCGTTCAACAACCGGGCGGAAAGATCGGCACAATAAAACTGGATGCCTTCGTCAGCGTCAGATGGTGCAGGTTGTGTCCTTGATTGAAGGCAGAACTGCTGGCCAGGGTGTTCGGGTTGAAATTGATCGCCGCACCAATGATGCCGCCATCGTCGTCTCGCCAAAATTTCATCCAGCCGGTTCGGCCTG